>DATEEW010000068.1:0-9493 GCA_035280965.1 Burkholderiales bacterium | reverse complement strand
TCGATGAAGTGATTGCCGCCTCCCAAGGTGCCGAGCTGGCAAATCCAAGTGTCGTTGAAGCGCTTCTGCATTTTCATCAAAGCCGGATGCTTGCCGACGATGTCGTCCAGCCGCTGGTTAAGCGCGCGTGCCCTGCGTTCGTGACGCGACCCGCGCACCTTGCTCGCCTCGTGTTGAGAAAAACCGACCGGTATCGCCCGTTCCAATGCGCTGCGCACGGCGTGAAGATTGTCCGGCAGCTCTTCAGCGCGAACGGATAGACGAACGGCGTTCATGCCGCAACCGATGTCCACCCCAACTGCAGCGGGGATGATGGCTGACTTGGTCGGGATCACGGACCCGACGGTCGCGCCGATGCCCATGTGGACGTCCGGCATGGCCGCGATATGGCCGTGCACAATCGGAAGCTGGGCGACATTCAGCAGCTGCTGAATCGCCTCGTGCTCGATATCCTGCGTCCAGATTTTCACCGGTACGCGACCCTTATTCAGGGTGATTTGAATGCTCATGTTTCTATCCTAGAAAACAAAAAAGCCCCGGGAGTGTTCACCAGGGCTTTTTCACAGGATGACGGCATGCACCGCAAGACTGTGGCCTTGGCTTGAAGGGGCGCTCTTGCCTCTCAAGCCAGGGAGTCTTAGAGGTCAGCGCAAGTGCAGTGGTGTTGCCGTCATGGCCCTTTCCTTTCCGGTGTTGTTCTCCGCAAAATGCGAAGAAGAAAAATTCGAAGGAGCGCATTCTAGTCTTGCGAAACGTCCTGTCAAGAGAGTTGAAATAAAAAAGCCGGACGCGAGGCGTCCGGCTTTTTTGCGGCGCGGAGCGATCAAGCCGAAGGCGCGACCGATTCCGACTCGGCTTCCTCGATGAAGCGCAGTACCACCTTGTCTTCCTCGTCAAGGTCCACCGTAACCTTGCCGCCGTTGGCTAAGCGGCCGAAAAGCAATTCGTCCGCCAGCGCTTTGCGAATGGTGTCTTGAATCAAGCGCGCCATCGGGCGTGCGCCCATTTGCGGGTCGAAGCCTTTTCTGCCCAAGTGGGTTTTGAGCTTGTCGGTGAAAATCGCCTCGACTTTCTTCTCGTGCAATTGCTCTTCCAACTGCATGAGGAACTTGTCGACCACGCGCAGGATGATTTCGTTGTCGAGTTGGCGGAAGCTGATGATGCCGTCCAGACGGTTGCGGAATTCCGGCGTGAACAGGCGTTTGATGTCCGCCATTTCGTCGCCCGCATGCGCATCCGTCGTAAAGCCGATCGTCGTCTTCGTCAGCGCTTCGGCGCCGGCGTTGGTTGTCATGATGATCGTGACGTTGCGGAAATCCGCCTTCCGTCCGTTGTTGTCGGTCAGCGTGCCGTGGTCCATCACTTGCAGCAGGATATTGAAAATATCCGGGTGCGCTTTTTCGATTTCGTCGAGCAGCAACACGCAGTAGGGCTTCTTCGTTACCGCCTCGGTCAACAGACCGCCTTGGTCGAATCCAACGTAGCCGGGCGGTGCGCCAATCAGGCGCGACACCGCGTGACGCTCCATATACTCCGACATGTCGAAGCGGATCAGTTCCACACCCAAGCAATAAGCGAGTTGTTTCGCGACTTCGGTCTTTCCGACGCCGGTGGGGCCGCTGAACAGGAAGTTGCCGATCGGTTTGCTGGGACTGCCCAGACCCGAGCGCGCGGTGCGAATGGCTGTCACGAGCACGTCGATCGCCTTATCCTGCCCAAACACGACTGCCTTGAGATCGCGATCCAGATTCTTCAGCGCCGTGCGGTCGTCACTGGAGACGGTCTGCGGCGGGATGCGGGCGATCTTGGCGATGATTTCCTCGATTTCCTGCTTGCCGATAACCTTCTTCTGCTTCGACTTCGGCAAGATCTTCTGGGCCGCGCCTGCTTCGTCGATCACGTCGATGGCCTTATCGGGCAGATGACGATCGTTGATATAGCGCGCGGACAGTTCCACGGCTGAAGTAAGGGCGGTCGCGCTGTATTTGATACCGTGGTGCGCTTCGAAGCGCGACTTGAGGCCCTTGAGAATTTCGATGGTTTCCTCCACCGAAGGCTCGGGCACGTCGATCTTCTGGAAGCGACGGGATAGCGCGTGATCTTTTTCGAACACGCCGCGATATTCCTGATACGTCGTCGCGCCGATGCACTTCAACTGACCGGAAGAAAGTGCCGGTTTCAGCAAATTGGAGGCATCCAGCGTTCCGCCCGATGCGGCACCCGCGCCGATCAGCGTATGGATCTCGTCGATGAACAGGACGGCGTTCGGGTTGTCGAGCAACTGCTTCAGCACCGCTTTGAGGCGCTGTTCGAAATCGCCGCGATATTTGGTGCCGGCGAGGAGGGCGCCCATGTCGAGCGAATACACCTGCGCGTTAGCCAGCACGTCGGGAACCTGGTTCTCCACGATCCGGCGCGCCAAACCTTCGGCGATAGCAGTCTTGCCGACACCCGCTTCGCCGACGAGCAGGGGGTTGTTCTTACGGCGACGGCAGAGGGTCTGGATCACTCGTTCGAGCTCGCGATCGCGGCCGATGAGCGGATCGATCTTGCCCACCAGCGCTTGGGCGTTGAGATTGATGGTGTAGCTCTCCAGCGCACCGCCGGGCTGTTGACCTTCTTCGGCTTGTTCGGCTTCCGCACCGGCTTCAGCCGGTTTGGGAGGCGCTGTGGCTCCGCTTTTGGTAATGCCATGCGAGATGTAATTCACCACATCCAGGCGCGTCACGCCCTGCTGATGCAGGAAGTAGACAGCATGGGAATCTTTTTCGCCAAAGATGGCGACCAACACATTGGCGCCGGTCACTTCTTTTTTGCCGGAGGACTGCACGTGCAAAATCGCACGCTGAATGACGCGTTGGAATCCCAGCGTGGGCTGCGTGTCGATTTCTTCGCTGCCGGCGACAGTCGGCGTATGCGCCGCGATGAACTCCGACAGTGCTTTACGTAGTTCCTCGATATTGGCGGCGCAGGCGCGGAGCACCTCGGCGGCCGTAGGGTTGTCCAGCAGGGCGAGAAGCAGATGCTCGACCGTAATGAACTCGTGCCGCTTCTGGCGCGCTTCTACAAACGCCATGTGCAGGCTGACTTCCAACTCTTGGGCGATCATCTACGTTTCCTCCATCACGCATTGCAGCGGATGCTGATGCTTACGGGCATATGCAATAACCTGTTCTACCTTGGTGGTGGCGATATCGCGCGGATATACGCCACACACTCCCATTCCTTCCCGGTGGACAGCCAACATGATCTGTGTCGCTTTTTCCCGATTCATCGAGAAAAAGGTCTGCAAGACAACGACGACGAACTCCATCGGGGTGTAGTCGTCGTTCAGGAGGAGGACCTTGAACAGCGGCGGTGGCGCGACCTTGCTCTTTTCAGGCTCAAGGATGGTGCCATCGCGCGATCGGGTTGCCATACGCTCCAAAAGGTCTGCCGCCCAAACATCGCCGGATGGGGTGCAAACACCTGTTCCACACCGTTCCGCGCAACTATCAGGCTCTCGATTCGTATCCTAGCCACTGTTCCATTCCGCTGCAATCACCGTGCTAAGGCTGGACCCCACAGACTTGACGGGGTTCCGCAAAGCGCGTAAAAGGCGCCTGTGTTTGTTTTTCAAGTCGTATCAAGGCACTGTAGTCACTCACTGTGGTCACAGAGTCGCCTGGCTTGGGATTTCGAACATCGTAGGAGGGGGGAGACCCCAAGTGTCAAATTTTCAGGGACGGGCTATGCCAACCGGTACGGTGAAGTGGTTCAATGATGCAAAGGGGTATGGTTTTATTACTCCGGACGATGGTGGCGAAGATTTGTTCGCGCATTTCTCTGCTATTCAAATGAACGGTTTCAAGACGCTGAAAGAGGGCCAAAAGGTTACTTTCGAAGTAACCCAAGGACCCAAAGGCAAACAGGCCTCAAATATTCAGTCGCCGAGCTGAAAAAAGCGTCAAACGCCTATAACAACAACTTCAAAAGCCTCGCATTCGTGCGAGGCTTTTTTGTTTCATGGGTATTCAGTGGGGATGATCCCCCGAACTTCAAGCCATCCGCTTTTCCAGGCCCTGATTCACCGCGTCCATGAATTGCTCGGTGGTCTGGAAAGGGTGATCCGGTCGGATGAGTGTCGCCAGATCCTTAGTCATTTTCCCGGACTCCACCGTATCGATACACACCTGCTCCAGCTTCTGCGCGAACTCGGTGACTTCCGGTGTGCCGTCCATACGGCCACGGTGCTGCAGGCCGCGCGTCCAAGCAAAAATTGAAGCGATGGGGTTCGTGGACGTCGGCTTCCCTTGTTGATGCAGGCGATAGTGGCGCGTCACGGTGCCATGTGCCGCCTCCGCCTCGACGGTTTTACCGTCCGGAGACATCAGCACTGAAGTCATCAAACCCAAAGAGCCATAACCCTGGGCAACCGTGTCGGATTGCACATCGCCGTCGTAGTTTTTGCAGGCCCATAGGTAACCGCCGTTCCACTTCAAGTTCGAGGCCACCATATCGTCGATGAGTCGATGCTCATAAGTCAGGCCCAGAGCCTCATATTCCTTCTTGAATTCCTGTTCGTAGATCTCCTGGAACAGATTTTTGAAGCGCCCGTCGTATACCTTCAGGATCGTGTTTTTGGTGGATAGGTACACCGGTACCTTCCGTTGCAAGGCGTAGTTGAAGCAAGCGTGGGCGAAGCCGCGAATCGATTCGTCGAGGTTGTACATCGCCATCGCAATGCCGGCCCCAGGCGCTTTGAACACTTCTTTTTCCACCACCGGACCTCCGTCGGCAGGCTGGAATACCAGTTTCAAACTGCCGGCGCCTTCGAATTTATGCTCGGTGGCGCGGTACTGGTCGCCGAAGCCATGGCGAGCGACGACAACCGGTTTATCCCAATGCGGGATCAGGCGCGGGACGTTTTTGCAAATGATCGGTTCCCGGAAAATCGTACCGTCCAAAATATTACGAATGGTGCCGTTGGGGCTTTTCCACATTTGCTTCAAGTTGAATTCTTTGACGCGAGCTTCGTCCGGCGTGATGGTGGCGCACTTGACCGCTACGCCGTATTGTTTGGTGGCGTTCGCCGCATCGATAGTGATCTGGTCGCTCGTTTGGTCGCGATTTTCGATGCCCAAATCGAAATATTTGAGGTCGATGTCCAGATAGGGCAGGATCAGTTGTTCGCGTATCCGTTGCCAGATGATGCGGGTCATTTCATCGCCGTCCATTTCGACGAGCGGGGTTTTTACTTTGATTTTGGCCACGGGAAGCTCCTATGAAACGCCGCGTGCGGCGCTTTTCGATGCAAAAATTCTAACAGACGTCATCCTCGCCGCAGCCTGTCGCGCCATGTCGCAACTCATTTTGTTCAACAAACCTTATGGTGTGTTATGCCAGTTTAGCCGCGATAGCGATCGCCCCTGCTTGGCTGACTATATTGAAATACCTGGGGTCTACCCGGCGGGGCGGCTGGACGCGGACAGCGAAGGACTGGTGCTGTTGACCGATGATGGCGCCTTGCAGGCACGCATCGCCGACCCTGCGCATAAGTTGCCTAAGACCTATTGGGCGCAGGTGGAAGGCCTGCCCGACGAAGCCGCGTTGCATGCACTTCGCGCGGGGGTCACTTTGCGCGAGTTCAAGGCACGGCCCGCCGAGGCGCGTCTTATCGCGGAGCCGGCGGGATTGTGGCCGCGTAATCCGCCGATCCGTGTTCGTCAGCACATTCCGACCTCATGGCTGGAATTAATTCTGCGTGAAGGCAAAAACCGCCAAGTGCGTCGCATGACGGCGCAAGTGGGTTTTCCTACTTTGAGGCTGATACGTTGGTCGGTGGGCTCGTGGACGCTGGAGGGCCTCGGAACGGGGGAGTACCGAGCCGTTCCCGCAGTGCTTTGAGATATGCTTGCACGCCACCGAACGATCTAAACAACATGAAACGCTACGCTTTACTTTTGGCGCTATGCGCAACCACCGCTTTTGCAGCGCCGGCACGGATTCAACTCAATGCCGGTATTCATCTGATACAGGCGGAAGTGATGAATACCCAGCAAGACCGAATGCGAGGCCTCATGCACCGCAAATCATTGGGCACGAACGAAGGCATGCTTTTTTTCTTCGCGACCGAAGAGCGGCATTGCATGTGGATGAAAAACACCTTGCTCCCTCTATCGGTGGCCTTCATTGATGATCGCGGCGCGATCGTGAACATCGAGGATATGGAGCCGCAGACGGAAAATCAGCATTGCGCCGCGCGCCCGGTCTTTTTCGCACTGGAAATGAAAAAAGGGTGGTTTGCGCAGCGCGGGCTGAAACCCGGCAGCACGATATCGGGTATCGATAAGGCTCCCCCGCCGCAATGACGTTCCGGTGACGCGCGCAAAATAAAAAAGGCCTGCAAGGGCCTTTTTTATTGCAGACAGGCTCGCTTAAGCGAAATTTTTCGCGGCGAATTCCCAGTTTGCCAAGTTCCAGAACGCGGCGGCGAAGTCGGGACGGCGATTGCGGTAGTCGATGTAATAGGCGTGTTCCCACACATCCAAGGTCAGCAAGGGTTTATCACTGCCGGTGAGAGGTGTGGCGGCGTTACTGGTGTTGACGATATCCACCAATCCATCGGTTTTTTTCACCAACCATGTCCAGCCTGAGCCGAAATTACCGACCGCGGATTTAACGAAGGCTTCTTTGAAGGCCTCAAAGGAGCCCCATTTCTTGCTGATGGCCTCGGCTAGCGCGCCGCTCGGTGAGCCGCCCCCTTGAGGCGACAAACAGTTCCAGAAAAAGCTGTGGTTCCATACCTGCGCCGAATTGTTGAATACGCCGCCGGAGGATTTTTTGATGATCTCTTCCAGACTCGCGTTTTCGAATTCCGTACCTTTGATAAGGTTATTCAGGTTGGTCACATAAGCCTGATGATGTTTGCCGTAGTGAAACTCCAGCGTTTCCTTCGACATATGCGGTTGCAAGGCGTCGAGGGCATAAGGCAGGGGCGGCAGTTTGTGTTCCATTTCTTTTTTACTCCGTAGAACTCCGAAAAAGGAGAGGTTGGCTCAAGCAAAATCGACGCCACGAAAACGGGCGTAGGAAGAAAAAGGAGAAGAGAGAAAGCGTGATGCAAAGCAGATTCCCACACGCAGTGCGCGGGCTCTAATTCAAGGTTTGAATGAGTCTATAAAGCGGGAATTGCAAGACCTTCGAGGTGTTGCGGCGAGGGGCGGGCGCCCCTCGCTACCAGCACTACTGCCTACTACAGGCCCGCGTTCTGTTGCGCGACCATACAGTACAACATTGGAATCGACAGCATCGTATTGATGCGCGAAGTGATCATCGCGGTGCGACCAGCTTTCGCTTTTGCGTCCGCTTCGACCGTAACGATGCCCAAGGCCTTTTTCTGGTTCGGCCAAATGATGAACCACACATTGAAGGCCATGACCAAGGCCAGCCACATGCCGATGCCAATGGCGTGGACACCGGGCTGGAGCGTCAAAGCTTGCACGATATAGCCGTTCATCCACGCGAGCAGTGCGCCGGTGAGCACGGTCGCTGCGGCTGCGTGACGGAACCAAAATAAAGCGGTCGGCGCGATTACTTTACCGATGGCCGGTTTATGTTCGTCCGGAATTTTCGGCATGGACGGGATTTGCACGAAATTGAAATACCAGAGCAAACCGATCCACATTACGCCCGACAAGACATGCAGCCAACGCATGAAAAAGACACCCCAGGCGTGGTTGGGAGTGATCCATGTGCCGCTGATGGCTCCGGCGATGACGATGACGATGGCGAGTGCGACGATACCCGCGATGATGGTACGACCTAAAGACTGAAAAACTGCACCCATGCAAGAACCCTCCTCTGTGCTCAAGCTACTGTGCTGCGATGAATTGCTCCGCGAGTCTTGTACGTTTTAGCGCTGCGCTTTCAGGAGCGCGAGGAGTCTAGCATAGGGAATCGATCAATCCTCGCTTCCATCAAGAGTTTTAACCTGGACCTCAGCACGACCCCGGGCAAAGGCGAGGCGAAGGGACTGACCGGGTTGAAGACCAAAGGCGTCGCGCACCACATGGCCTGCCTCGTCCGTTGTGATGGTATAGCCGCGTTCCAACACCGCGTGAGGCGAAAGATGCGCCAGCGCGCGTTCTAGCCCTTTTACGAGGCGTTGCTCCTGCGCGAACATCCCGGTCATGGCGTTGGTCAATCGCCGCTGCAATTGGGTCGAGTGGTGTTGCAACGCGTCGATCCGAGGCAGGCAGCGACAGCTACGCTGCAGCAGGTCGCGTACGCGCCAGCGTTGTTGGTGCAAATGGGCAAGATGCGCGCGGAACAAGCGCGCTTGCAATTGCGCTAAAAGTGCGCGCTGCGCTTCCAGACGTTGTCCGGGATGTTGCAGCCGACGGCTTAAATGGTCCACATGCTGCATGCGCAATTCGAACTGTCGCGCTATGCAGCGCATCAGCGTTTGGGCAAGACGCGTCACGTGGGCCAGCAACTCGGCGCGCGGGCGGCTGACCAACTCAGCAGCAGCGGTCGGCGTCGGGGCGCGCTGATCGGCGATGAAATCGGCGATGCTGAAATCGGTTTCGTGCCCTACGCCGCTAATAACCGGAATGTCGCTGGTGCGAATTGCGCGCGCGAGTGCTTCGTCGTTGAATGCCCACAGATCTTCGATGCTGCCGCCGCCGCGACACAAGATCAGTACATCGACCTCGCGTCGTCGATTGGCTGCCGCCAGCGCGCGGCAGAGTTGGGCCGGCGCTTCGGTTCCTTGCACCGCCGAGGGATAGATCACGATGGGGATGGTCGGATTGCGTCGTTTCAGCGTGCTAAGCACATCTCGTAGGGCAGCCGCTTGTAGCGACGTAACAATGCCGATGGCGCGCGGATGTTCGGGGAGGGGACGCTTGAGCGCAGGATCGAACAGGCCTTCGCCCTGCAGTCGATCGCGCAGGCGTAGGAAAGCTTCATATAGCGCGCCTTGCCCCGCTTGGCGCATGAATTCGACGTTCAACTGAAAGTCGCCCCGCGCTTCATATAGCGTTACCAGCGCGCGCACTTCCACATGCATGCCTTCGCGCGGGTGCCAAGTCAGGGCGAAGCTGCGGCTACGGAACATCACGCAGCGTACCTGCGCGGTTTCATCTTTAAGAGAAAAATACCAATGCCCTGAGCGAGGCGTACTGAGATTGGAAATCTCGCCTGCGACCCAAATCAACGGAATCCGATGCTCCAGTAAATCGCGCACATTGCGATTGAGCGCGGACACGCTGAGCGGCTGCATGCCGTTTTCACGGTTCATCGGGTCGGAAATATCGTGCATGGGCGCATTCTAAAGGAGCGCCCGGATAGCCCGACAACTGGCATTGGCGCGTAGGCGAAAGAACAAGCTATCCACAAGCGCCGTGCGTCAATCGATTTGTTGTAACAGCTCGCAGCGTCGGCTTTACGCAAGGGGGAAAGGTAGAGCAAACAACTGAATTGATGAATGTTTTATTTCGATCACAATTTG
>DATEEW010000067.1:0-19116 GCA_035280965.1 Burkholderiales bacterium | reverse complement strand
CTTGTGGCGCATGCAAGGCGAGTTGTATCGACATGTAGAAGGACGACGCACATTGCGTTTCGAGCGGGATCACCGTTCCTTCTTCATCAAAATTCACGCCGGTGTCGGCTGGGGCGAAATTTTCAAAAATCTGCTGACCTTGCGATTGCCCGTGATCGGCGCGCGAAACGAGTATCTCGCGATCCGGTATTTGGAAAATCTCGGACTGGCTGCGCCAAAAATGATGGCCTATGCCGAAATCGGCCGCAATCCGGCCGCTCGACGTTCTTTGATCGTCACCGAGGATCTCGGCGATTCCATCAGTCTGGAGGATTTGTGTCGCAACTGGCCGCAACAGCCGCCCGACTTCGTTGCCAAGCAGCGACTGATTGAGGAAGTCGCGGACATCGCGCGCCGCCTGCATGTGAGCGGCGCCAATCATCGCGATTTTTATTTATGCCACTTTCTACGGCGGGCGGCGGACGGCCGTCTTTATTTGATCGACTTGCATCGCGCACAGATTAGAAAACGCGTGCCGCGTCGTTGGCTGGTCAAAGATCTCGCCGGTTTGTATTTTTCGAGTATGGACGTCGGATTGACGCAACGTGATCGGTTGCGTTTTATGAAGCGTTATAGCGGAAAAACAACGCGCGACATGTTCGGTAAGGACAGAGGGCTTTGGGCAGCCGTGGTAGAGCGCGGACAACGCTTGTACGAACAATAGGCTTAGCGGACACTTTCGCTTACCTTCGACACTCCCCCGGACTCAGCGCAAAAATTGCGCCGCTTGAGTCCGATTCTTCACACCGATTCGGCCATACAGGTCAACCAGATGTTTTTTTACCGTCAATTCGGAAATTCCAAGCTCACGGCCAATTTCCTTGTTGGATAAGCCTTTCTTCAGCAGCCCAAGAATCACTTCCTGTCGCGGAGACAGGGGGGTTTCCAATAAGCGCTGCTCCGCTTCGCGCACCAAGGCTGTCACCTCAAACGGAAAGTAACTGCGACCGCCCATGACCCATTCGATGGCGCGTACGAACTCCTGCGGCGTATGCGTCTTCGGAATCACGCCTGCGACTCCCATATCGATCACTCGCTTCAATTCTGCCGCCTCGGTACTACCGGTAAAAATAACTACCGGGATGGTCGGATTGGTCGCCATGAAACGGGGAATCCATTCGCTCCCGTTGATGTCGCCATATCCTAGATCCAGAAGCACGACGTCGATATCGGGCCTCGAAACGACAATGTTTAAGCCTTTCTCGGGCGTTGCCGCCTCCAATAGCTCGATGGGTGGATTGAAGCCAGCGAACGCCTGCGACAGCGCGCCGCGGACCATGGGGTGATCGTCGACAATCAACACCTTAACGCTTTGTTGGGTTTGCATAGCAAACTGCTTTCTTTTTCAATAAGCTGAGGAACGTCTGAGTTTCCTTAACTGTTCGCCGCTTTCAAGCGCTTGATTGCGAGGCTTTGATAAAGGAAGGCACGTATTTTCGGCGGCGGTACCGGCTTCGCCACCACCGCTACACCGGGAATCTGATTTTGCAGCACTTGTATGTTGGCGGTTCCGGTAATAAGCATGGCCGGTAAATCGGGCGCATACCGCTCTCTCAATCGCACGATCAAATCCAGCCCAGTCAAAAAGTCCGCCAACCGGTAATCCACAATCACCGCGTCGGGCGACGAAACTCTCTGGGCCAGCATTGCTTCCACGTCGGCCCAGGTTCCACCGATCAGCGCGTCACATCCCCACTGCTTCAGCAATATGCTCATGCTTTGACGAATTTCGATGTCGTCATCCACCAACACCACACATGCGCCCGCAACATTGAAAGGTTCCAGCAGTGTAACGGCGGCGGGCAAATCCGGCGCCCTCTCCGTACGGTCCAGGCGTAAAGAAAAAATACTCCCTCTTCCCACCTTGGATTGCACGTGCAATTGATGGCCGAGTAATTCGGTCAAGCTGCGCACAATCGGGAGACCAAGGCCCATGCCCTGGCCGCCTCCACCATCGCCCTGATAAAACTCGTCGAAAATCTTGTCCTGTTCCTCGTCGGGGATCCCTATGCCCGAGTCCACAATGCAGATATCCAATTTCCCGCCCGGACGACGACGACAGCCGACCACGATGCGTCCCTTCATAGTGTATCGAATCGCATTCGTAAGCATGTTTTTAATAACCCGCTCCAACAAGATCGGGTCGCTTCGGACGCACTCGCTCGTGCGCTTGACACGTATATCGATCCCTTTTGCCTCCGCCAGAATTCGCTCGATTTCGACGATGCGGTTCAACAGCGGCATCAGCGGAAAGGAAACGATAGAAGGACTGAAAGCGCCCGCTTCGATGCGTGAAATATCGAGCGCACTTTCAAAAAGTTGTTCGAGGGTTTTGACCGACAGATCGATTCCGTCGATGACTTTCATCGCGTCGCGGTCGTTACCGAGCTTTGCCTTTAAGGCTTCGGAATAGAAGGACAAGGCGGTCATCGGCTGCCGCAAATCGTGGCTCGCCGCCGCTAGAAATTTCGATTTTGTTTTGTTCGCCCGCTCGGCAGACAATGTCGCCGCCTTCAACTCTCTGTTCATTTCCTGCAGACGCGAGGCCATGATGGCGACATAGTAGGGAACCGCTGCGATCATGACGATAAGCGCACTAGAAAGCATGAAGTGCTGCTGCCAAAAAGGATCGAAATACCAAACAATCAGAAAACCGATTACAGCGGCAGTCTGCGATAAATGCAAATAACGACGACCAAAACGAAAACCGTTTCCAACCGCTACCCAAAGATAAATGCCGTAGAGAACTATGCCGTGTTCCTGAGCCAGCAGTAACAGGCATGTGGTGGATCCGTTATCGATTGAAATCGATGCATAAATACGTTTTGGGTTGAACGCCGGACGCAATACGATCCAAGCCATCTGAGCCCACATCAAGCCGAAAAGGCCGAGCGCGGTGAGGACCACGTTGCGCTCCGAGGCGCTAATGGTGCCGTCATAAGCGACGCTAAGCGCAAAGTACCCGATAACTAAAACCCCGATACCTATTCGCACCCATGCCTGCTCCAACTCGATTTCGGCAAGCTCCTTGGCCAAATGAAAACGGTTGCGGAGGTGGTTTCGTCCCATTGCGCCCTGCAAATTCATCGCAACCGCTCCATATTCTTTATGCATATTCAATATCGATGGTCGCAAGTTTATATCCGTATCGCGTTTCAGATTCTGCGCGTCGTGTGGTCGGTCGCCGAAACGGCAGTCCATAAAAAATCGACAAAATCTTGGGGCAATCCTTCGCCGGTTGCCCGTTCTAATTCATACACGCGCAGGTTTTCGTCTATTGCATCCGCGCGCCACCCCGCCGCCTTCGTCGTACAGATCACAACAGGTCTGCTTTTTTGCCCAGTGTAACTTTCGATCGCCCGAACCGTTTGTAACAGGTGGACCGCATCGTTGACCCCGCCTTCCCACTCAACGTCGATGAGCAAGCCGTCGTAATGAGATTTCTCCAACAAATCCAGGAAATGATCAAAGGAATATGCAGCGTGGATGGAGAGCCCGCCATGCACGAGTAAATGGCCTTGGTAAAACGCCTGCATCAATCGGCCCCGCGCCAGCAGATATTTGCATTCCGTCAGGCGCAGAGATCGATCTCCTTCGATAAGGCGTAATCGTCCCCGGGGCTTCGTCGATTCCATTATCTCCCTCCAGCGCGCAATAGAGGCGTCCGGAGGAGTGATACCCGGAGGAATTGGACCGCACTACCCCCTTAAGGAGTAGGAAGCGTGCTACCGGCGGCATGTATCACTGCGACGACAGCGTTCGAGCGAATGTGGCTCAATGGACATCGGCGGCGCGATACGCTTGCGATTGCGCGTCGCAGCACAGAAATATTCCGTTTGGTCTGTTATCGCTTTATAGGTATTGGGGCGATGTTGATTCTCAACCTTGCGCTAGAGTTGTCGCCCCACAGTTGAATATTTGCGCAGTTTGAATTCCAGTCATTGCTCGGCATGATCGCTCGCGCGCCGGCGCTGCCCTTGTTAGGCCCGGTGCTCGAACAAATGCTCGTGCGCGCGTTGCGCCCTGCGCTAGGCCCACCAGGTTAACTCAGCGTGAAGTAGAAGGTTGCGCCTTTTTGTGGTTGCGCTTCGGCCCAGATTCGCCCACCGTGTCGTCTCACGATACGTTCCACCGTCGCCAGACCGATGCCCGTGCCTTCGAATTCTTTGGGGCTATGGAGCCGCTGGAAGGCGCCGAACAAGCGAGCCGCATAACGCATATCGAAACCCGCTCCTTGATCGCGAACGAAATACACTTTCTCCTTGTTCACGTCCATGCTGCCGAACTCGATATAGGTCAGATCCTTTTTAGCGCTGTATTTCCAAGCATTGCCAAGAAGGTTCTGCAACACGCTTCGCATCAGCGCTGCGTCGACGTGCACCGTTAGCCCGTCGGCGATTTTGATTTTAGTCGGGCGTAACGGGTCCGCGTCTATCAGCTCTTTCACCAAGCCTCGCGCTATCGCGGATAGATCGACTTCGCTACGTTCCATTTGCTGACGGGTCACGCGGGCCAACTGCAGCAGCGCATCGATCAAATCGGCCATGCGCTGGCTGGCTGCAGAAACCCGACCCAGCAGTTCCACCGCTTGCGTATCGAGATTCTTTGCATGCTCTTCCATCAGAATCGTGGAGAACCCGGTCATGGCACGCAGGGGCGCGCGCAAGTCGTGCGAAACCGAATAACTGAAGGACTCCAATTCGCGATTGGCTGCTTCGAGCTGAGCGGTACGTTCGCGGACACGCTGTTCGAGGGTTTCGTTCAACCGACGGATTTCATCTGCGGAACGACGGCGGTCGGTAATATCCTGCACGAAAACCAACACCAACTCTTCGGCCGCATACTCAAAATGCGATGCCGTCATGGATAAGTAACCGGTATTACCATCGCGAGCTAGGAACGCAAAGTCTTCTTGCGCGCTCCAGATTGATTGCGATTTCCGATCGTTGGCGACCGCACGCTGAAAAGCAGCGGTAGACAAGCGATGACCAAGGTTGAAGACATCTACGCCGATCAGATCTTCGCGTTCACTGCCGGCGATGCGGCATAGTTCCGGGTTAACGTCCACGATGGACCGACACGCGCGTCGAAACAACACCACACCTGCGGGTGTGCTTTCGAAAATACGCGCAAAACGCGCTTCGGACTCACGCAACCATTCGCTTTGCTGACGCCGTTCGGTGACATCCTGAAAGGCGCCGTATAGGCGGATGGTGACGCCGTCGCGTTGCTCGGCGACTCCTTGTATATGTCCCCAGCGCGTTTCGCCGCTTCGCGTACGCGAAGGCAGCTCCAAATCAAAGGATTCACCGGCACTCACCGCGCGGTCGATGGCAGCAATAAGCGTTTGGCGCGACTCGCCTTCATAGCGTGCGAGAATTTGTTCCAACGTGGGGGTGGGTACACCAGGCTCCATGCCGTGCAGGCGATATTGCTCTTCGGTCCATTGCATGTGACCCGTCGAGGGATCGAGCTCCCACCCACCGACTTTTGCCACCATCCCGGTCTGGCGCAAGAGTTGATCGCGACGACGCAGTTCACGTTCGGTTCTCTTTTGCGCCGTGATATCAGCGAGGGTGGCCACCAACACAGCGCGCCCATCCAGAATCAGGGTTTCGAAGCCACAACGCGTCTCGAAGTGCTCCCCATCGCTGCGCACGCATTCCACTTCCACGTCACGCATGCTCGCCCCGCGATGAAGCGCCTCCAGGCGAGCGTCGCGCACTTTCGGATCAACACCCAGCTCGACCAAGCTGTAGCCGGAGATTTCTTCGCGACGCAGTTTGAATAGCTTCAACCACGCTTCATTGACCTCAATCAGCTTGGCGGTATCCAGGTCGGTAATACTCATGGCGGTCGGGCTGGCATGGATGATTCGCGATAGGCGCTCGCGACTACGCAACAACTCGATTTCCGCGGTCTTGCGCTGCGTAATGTCCTGCATGAACATCAGCCCGCGCGGTTGATTTTCCATTTCGATCAACAAGCCGCTCAACTCCACGTAGCCCATCGTTCCCGAGCGGCGCCTGACTTCGACATCGCGCGGCTCCACGCGGCCATATTCGGCCATGGTGTAGGCGCATTGTTCGTACATGCCCGGATCTGCCCAGATATTGAGCTCAAGCACCGCCCGCCCGATCGCTTCTTCGCGCATCAACCCCGTAACGTCGGAGAAGGCGGCGTTGACATCCAGCACTCGGCCGTCATCCAGATTAGTGATCATCACGGCCAGCGGCGAAACTTCCAACAACCGTGCGAAACGCGCTTCGCTGGCCTGCAAAGCCTGTTCTTTTTGACGGCGTTCCGTGATGTCTTGGAAACTGGTGACTAGGTATTGTTCGCCCTCGAGTTCCACCATTTCGGCGCCTTGCAATAGGTAAACAGTTTGCCCGTCCTGCCTGCGGTAAGCGTGCTCGCGTGTATAAGGCATTTCCGCCAATGTTTCGGCACGCGTTTCGTGGTTAGGCCAAAACCCCAGCTCGACCGTGTCGCGTCCGATCACCTGATGGGCGTTCAACCCCGTCATGCGCAACATGGCGTTGTTGGCTTCGACGACCAGACCGTCGGCGCGACGCGTAACCAGAATGCCCAGTGGAGAGCGCTGGAAAATGACCTCACGGCGGGCCTGTCCGGCACGCAGCGCCAGTTCGATTCGCTTGCTTTCGCTGACGTCGATCACTGAACCGGCCAGACGCTTCGGCTTGTCTTCATAGTCGTAGGTAACCGCACCGCTGAGACGGAACCAACGCGAACTGCCATCCTTCATCGCACGCCGAAACTCGAACTTGAAACGCGCTCGCGTATCGATCGCCTGACGCACCTCGGCGCGAATCCGATCCCGGACATCCGGCTCGAAATCCTGCAAGACTCCTGCTTTATTTCGCGGCTGCTTGCCCTCCGCGTATCCCAGCATGCTTTGCATTTGCGGCGAACAATAAACGTAGTCGTTTTCGATATCCCATTCCCAAATGCCAACTTCCGCGCCGCGAACCGCCGCCTCATAGCGTTCCTCGCTTTGGCGCAACGCACGGTCCGCCATTTCCCGCTCGCTGACATCGCGCAACACGACGCAGGCATACTCGCGATTGCGGTACAACATGTGCCGCGCATGGGTCTCGGCCGGTTTCAAATCGCCGTTTGCGGTACGGTAGTTCAAACGCACCACACTACTGCCCACGGTGCGCAGTTTTTTAAAGCCGTCCGCGTATGCCGGCGCCGCATAATCGGGCAGCACTTCACCGACATGCGTGAGTAACAAGCGGCTCACCGACATACCGAATAAGCGCGTCGCTGCCGGATTGGCGAATGCGAAATAACCCTCCGAGTCCAGCCAATACACAGCATCGCTAGTTTGATCCAGGGTGAACTTGGTGACTTTCAATTCCTCGTTACCGACTTCCACCTGATGCAATTGCTGGAACAGGAAGCGCAGCATCAGCCACGCAGCAGAGAGTACGACTACGAATGCGACACCCACACGAAAAACCTGCGCATACCATCCCGCCCGGATATTTTCGCTCTGTGTCTGTACCGCGACAGCCAGCGGCCAGCCGGAGAGCTTCTGGACAGCGATCAACGAACCATCCGCGCGATACGTATCATGTTGATCCGCCGCGGACGCTCGTTTGAGTGCTTTGCGAACCGGATGATCGGACGTCATCGCTATGGATGAATGCATGGGGTGATGCACCACGGTTGATCCGTTGCGATCGAGTAACCACATGTCCCCCTCATGCATATGCAAGGCGGCAAAGCTGCGCTCGAATTCGCGTGTATCGATCAGAATGCCGTACAACCCCATGAAACTTCCATCCGCCCGCGTCGCGCGTTTGGTGATCGGAAGCAGCCGCACACCGGAAGTCTCGATTTCAATCAAATTGCCCAGGCGGCTGAGGTCGTCGCGGTTGCTCTCGTGCCATTGCAGCGCTTCTTTGTCGCTGACCAAGGCCTCCGAACGTGCCGCTGGCGAGGTGACTTGCAAGCGCCCCCGCGAATCGATATAAAACATGCGCCGGCGCTCGTCGATCTGCCCAACTAGCGCTTCCGCCAGCGCCTTGTCTCCGATCGCGGTATTTGCTTCGCGCGTGTCTTCGACCAAGCGCTGTAAAAGCGCATCGGACTCGTGCAGGATCGCGTTGCTTTGCTCACGCAAAGCGTGCGACAGCGTAGTGATTTTTTCGCTCTGCTCGACGACTCTTGCGTCGAGATCGCGTTCCAGCATCCAAACCATCAAACCGAGTGCAAGCAAGGCGATCGAGGAATAGGCGACGGCCAGTTTGCGCCCAAGCATATTGAGTGAATGCCCTCCCAGAAAAACGCGCAGCCGCCGCCACGGCCGCATACCGAAGCGTGCCGTTTGTGGGGCGCTACGCGGGTTGACGCTCATTTTTGGGAGCCACGATACGGCGGGTAAAAGTGTGTTTCATCTAAGGAGGCTCTGATTAAGGCTTATTAATGAATCACGTTGCCAGCTTAAGCGTCCAAGGCGTTGATTTACTTTGCCCTCGCTCGTACAGCATGTGCCGGAGCGTGGAGCAGGGCCCCCTCATTTTCGATGAGGGGATGCGACCGCAGAGGCACATACAGGGCTGCGAGTGCCGACACATTCCCTATCTGCTGCGGGGTCGCATCCATCGATGAAGCCGATGGAACCTACTCCGCCCTCCACAGCCCCGCACTCGTGATCATCCTCTGCACTTAATCAGACATTCCCTAATCTGAAGGACTGAAACGAGGACATTCACCGGGGTTGAATACCGCGTCGACCGGTCACCTCGCCGATCGGTCACCTCACCGTGTGCGCGCTCATGATAAGACGAGCGCAAAAGTACGTCGGGGTAATAGTCCCCGCTACCCTCCGAAAATGCAATGCGGAACCCGTCTTCGAGAAGTCGACGCCGACCGGAAGCGGGGCGGCGAGTCCCTTATAATTCGCGCCTCTCTATCACCGCGCATCGGGTTCGTTTTGAACGCCCCATTGGAAGTTAAGGAATTGGAATGCATGCGCGGCGACCGCCGAGTCTTCAGCGGCTTAGGCTTCGAAGCCCCGGCTGGCAGCTTGTTCCGCATCGAAGGCCCGAATGGCAGCGGTAAAACCAGCCTGCTACGCATGCTTTGTGGCCTCCTGCAGCCGCACGCCGGCCAGATCCTATGGCAAGGAAACCCCATCGCTCGGCTCGCCGAAAGCTATCGCGCCGAAATCGCCTATTTGGGACATTCCAATGCCCTGAAAGAGGATTTGACTGCGGTCGAAAACTTGCGCTTCAGCGCAGCTTTACAAGGCGCCCCCGTCGGGCCGAGCGCACTTGCGGACGCGCTGCGGCGCTTCGGTGTTGCACGCAACGCCCCTTTGCCCGTCCGCGTCTTATCGCAAGGGCAGAAACGCCGTGTCGCGCTGGCCGCCCTTAGTCTACGGACCGATCGACGTGTGTGGTTGTTGGACGAGCCCTTTGTTGCCCTCGATTCCGAAGCCGTGGCGGAAGTCGCGCGACTGATCGAGACGCAACTGCAAACAGGGGCGTTGGTGTTTTATACGACACATCAGGACGTGCCCATCGCGGCCGTCAGACACACATCGATCCGGCTCGCATGAAAGACTTCTTCGCCCCCTTGGGCGCCCTGCTCCAGCGTGATTTGCTGCTCGCCTTTAGACGGCGCGCGGACTTGCTCACTATGTTGTTGTTCTTCGTTATCGTGGTGAGTCTTTTTCCGCTCGGCGTCGGCGCGGATCCCGCGCTCTTACGGAGTATCGGTCCGGGAACGCTATGGGTCGCGGCACTGCTGGCCGCGATGCTCGCACTCGCGCGGCTTTTCGCCAATGACCACGCGGACGGCAGTCTGGAAGCATTGCTGTTGACGCCGCAACCCCTTGCGGCTTTGGTTATCCCCAAAATCATTGCACATTGGCTGACCACCGGGCTGCCGCTCGCTCTCGCATCACCCTTACTCGCTTTACAATACGGTCTGTCCGCAGAGGCGCTCGGGATGTTGGTCCTCACCCTTCTACTGGGAACCCCCGTACTGAGCCTGATCGGAGCGGTCGGCGCCGCGCTTACTCTGGGACTGCGGGGGGGCGGCGCCCTGATCTCTCTGCTGGTCTTGCCGCTTTATGTGCCGGTGTTGATATTCGGCGCGGGTGCCGTAGAAGCGGTGGCCACCGGCCTCAACCCCGTCGGTCATTTATCCTTGCTTACCGCGTTTTTGTTGTTGTCGCTGGTGTTCGCGCCTTTGGCCACGGCCGCAGCTCTGCGCATTTCGATCGAATAAGAATGTCGCTCAACTGGTTCAAGTACGCCGCTCCGCAAACCTTCTATCCCCTGGCTGGTCGCTTAGCCTCATGGTGTTATGCGGCAGCGGGCATTTTGGCCCTTGTTGGGATCGGTATCGGCCTGCTGATCGCTCCCACCGATTTTCAGCAGGGCGACGCGTATCGCATCATTTTTATTCATGTGCCCGCAGCATGGATGTCGATGATCGTTTATCTGGCCATGGCCTTTTGGGCGGCAATCGGCCTCGCATTCAACACCCGACTGTCGTTCATGATGATGTCGGCGCTCGCACCCACTGGGGCGATCATGACCTTTATCGCCCTATGGACCGGAGCGATATGGGGAAAACCGACATGGGGCGCGTGGTGGGTATGGGATGCGAGACTGACTTCGGAATTGGTGCTGCTCTTTCTTTATATGGGCTTCATCGCATTGCAAAGTGCAATCGATGATCCACGACGCGCAGATCGTGCCGGCGCTGTGCTTGCGCTAGTCGGTGCGATCAATGTCCCCATCATTTATTTCTCGGTGCAATGGTGGAATACACTGCACCAGGGCGCTTCGGTAAGTATGGCCCGCAGCCCGTCCATGGCGAGCATCATGCTATGGGGCATGCTCATTATGGCGCTCGCCTTTTGGTTGTATTGCATGGGTGCTTCGTTCAGCCGCGTGCGCAGCATCATCCTGGAACGCGAGCGGCATGCGGAGTGGATTACAGAAGCGGAGGTGGGCTGATGTACTGGCAAAACGTAGGCGAATTTTTCGCCATGGGCGGCTATGCCGCCTATGTGTGGGGCGCGTACGGCGTAACGCTCTTATGTTTGATCATCGAGCTGTTTTCCCTGCGATCCCGTCGCAAACGCGCGCTCGATTCAATTCGAACTGAGGAATAAAAAACGGGGCGCGACGTGGAAGCGCGGAGCAGGGCCCCCCTCAGCTTAAATGAGGGGAATGCGACCGCTGAAGCGGATGCCGCATGCGTTGCAGCGTTTTTAATCTGATTAGGGGCGGTCCGCATAAGTGCCGAGTACGGTCGCGAGTGCGCGCAGCTGTACGAGCGAGGGCAAACTCATCAAGTGCTTAGCGGTTTAGATCTCGCGATGACCGAGACTGGAATAGGCTAAGCGGAGCCGCCTTAGCAAGCGGGAACCTTGATCGGTACTCGCATGCGTACGGCCCCGTTTCTGCGAAACACAATCTCGATTACTTGATTGGCTGCAATTTCGCTTGCGCTGCCGGCGGCAGATCTTCGACGAGCATGATCGTCATGGTGGTTGGCACTTGCGTCGGAAGCGGCGCGTCGAATTTAATTCCGGGATTGGCTTTGGTCACCTCATCAGGTTCCAATTTATAAATCCCGCCGGTATAGGGATCGACAACCAGCATGCCGAGCAAACCACCAAAAAAGAGATTTCCTACGTACCAGCCGGCAGGAATGCTCTCCAGCGTAATTGTTTGGGGTTTGTAGCCCTTCTTGCGAATCAGAAGGGTGTAGCTCTCCGGATCAAAATAACCGTGCGAGCGCTCCATCTCGAATACCACCGGGGTGCGGCCCATATGCCTCACTTCGCCAGCTTTATCGAAAACGGAAACGGCCGCGCCTTCGGGCACGGTAACGAATTTGATTTCCTGCGTACCGCCCGCTTCCATAATGGAAGCGCAACCGGACAGGCTTAGTGCCGCGACAGCAGCGATTAACACGCGCTTCATGCTTTCTCCCTTGCGCGGGGCATTCCCCGCCTAGCCCAGCAAACTTACCGATTCGGCGAGCGCGATGCCACCGTCATCGTCACCCGGTTGTGAAATAGGCCCCCAAGGCGGCGCGGCAGTGCCTAAAAGCTTGGTAAATCAAGGCACGCGCCGGTCGATCAGGACGTCTACGTCCCTCGCTCCCGGCTTTACGGTGGCGCTGAATCCTTCCAAATCACCGGATTGCGCGACCGGTCCGCCCGACTTGGCAATGCGGGCGCCAACGACTACCGAAGACTGTTGCGATATGCGCGCCGCGGGATTCATGGCTTGCGCATCGCCCAGTTTGAAGGTCGCGGGGAGATCTTTCGCTTTGAACCGCTGCGCGGCCAGCGGCATTTTGGAGCCTGGGGCCCGCGCAAAAACAAAGACCGTATCGTTGGGAGAAACCAGTGCAGCCAGCTCTGAAGATAGGCGCACGCGACCTTGTACGACTTGCGCGGTGGTTGACTTCGACTCCGACTTTGCGACCGGGATATCAATGCCTGCTTGCTTCGCTTGCGCGCGCGCCTGTCCGATGCCCGCACGAATCTGCCCGGCGAATTCCGAATCCGGCGGCAAGCTTTGCAGCAGCGTTTCCCAATGTCGCACCGCGCTTCGATAATCCTCTCGTTCGAAGGCTTCGGTGCCGACCAGCATGAGAGCCTTCCAGTGCGTAGGCTCCAAACGCAGCGCTTGCGTCAATAGTTCCATGGGCCGCCCGCGCAAATCGCGCCCTTGCTCCATCGCCAGTGCATCTGCGTGGTCGGCCAGCATGTCGGCATTCGGTTCTTCCACCTGAGCCAATCGCGAATAAGCATCGGCCGCCTCTTTGTAGCGGCCCATGGCGTAATAGCTACGCGCAAGTATCGCCCAGCCCTTTGCATCCTCAGGATGCTCTTCCATCCGTTGCGCCAATTGCGCAACCATGGTCTCGATTTGCTGCGGTGAGAAATCTGCGGTCGTTGAGTGTGGATCGCTCTGCGCCAATATCGCCTCAGGCGTGCCCAGCCGCAAATACAAGCCGACGCTACCCGCGACCACCAACACAGCCAATCCCGCTGCCAGTGCGGGGGCGGGTGACGTCCGCTTCGGCTCCGTGCCGACCGGCGCTGCCTCTTCCAACACACGTCGCTCCAACTCGGTATGGGCCTGCGCAAATTGGTCTTCGGAGAGGATGTCCGCCTGCTTGTCGTTTTCCAGTTCAGCCCATTGGTCTCTTAAAATGGCCAAGTTCGTCGCTTCACGGGCGGGCGTAACGGCTCCTTCCGGACGGCGCAGCAGCGGACGCAGGACAAAGGCGAGCGCTATCAAGTTCAGCGCGGCAGCGCTTAAATAAAAAAGACTCATCCGTTTTTTTCCTCGAGCAGCCGACTCGCGCGCGAGTGCTCTTCGGCGCTCAAGGGGGGAGGGTCGATGGAGGCGACCGCCCGCGAGCGCAAATGCCGTCGCAATACCAGGATGCCGATCAACATCAGTAACGCGGGGCCGACCCACAATACAAGCGTAGTGGCTTTAACTGGCGGACGATAGAGCACGAAATCGCCATAGCGTTGGACCATGAACTCGGTAATTTCCGCGTCACTACGTCCCGCACGAATCTGTTCGCGGATCTGATTGCGCAAGTCGACCGCAAGATCCGCATTGGAGTCGGCGATCGATTGGTTCTGGCAGACCAGACACCGCAGCTCGGCCGCAATGCGCGCGATACGCGCTTCCACTTCGGGATCCGGCGTGCTATCTGCGAAAGTCGGCCCCAGTGCCATGAGCGCGAGAAAGAAAATCAGAATTTTCATGAACGCTGCAAGCGCTCCACTAAGGGCAGAATTTTTTCTTTGACGTCGTCGTCGGTTAGCGGCCCGATATGTTTGTAGCGGATCACGCCCTCACGATCGATGACGAAGGTTTCGGGCACGCCATAGACGCCGAAATCGATACCGACTCGACCATCCAGGTCCGAAACGGACAATACATACGGATTGCCAAAATGCGCGAGCCACTTCAGCGCTTCGTCGCGCTTATCTTTGTAATTGAGCCCGACGATGGGCACGAGGTTTCGCTTCGCCAACTCGACAAGCACAGGATGCTCGGCACGACAGGACACGCACCAGGATGCCCAGACGTTGAACAGCCATACCTTGCCGCGCATCGCCTCCGGCTGGAATGGTCGATCGGGCGACTGCAATTGTTGTAATTGAAAAGCGGGCGCCGCTTTGCCGATGAAAGGGCTAGGCACTTCGCGCGGTTTGAGTTGGAGGCCGACGAATAAAAAACCCACCACTACAGCCAGCACGCCCAGCGGCAAAAAATATTTCAAGGCGCGACTCCTTCCAGCGCCGCCGCGTCGCGGCGAATCTTGTAGCGATAACGCCGATCCGCCAACGCGAGTACTCCACCGCAAGCCATCAATACGCAACCGCCCCAGATCCAAGTCACGAGCGGTTTGCTATATACGCGCACGGCCCAACCACCGTCTCCAATCGGCTCGCCTAGCGAAACATATAGATCACCGAACAAACCCGTGTCGATGTCCGCTTCGGTCATCGGCATCTGCTGCACGGTGTAAATACGTTTTTCAGGATGCAGCACTTCGAAGGGTTCGCCTTGCTTCAGCACCTGAACATTCCCTCTAGCGCCGCGATAGTTCGGCCCCTCGATAGCGGTTACACCATCGAACTGAAAGGCGTAGTTCCCGATGCTCACGCTCTCACCCACATTCAATCGCACATCGCGTTCGACTTCGAAAGTCTTCACCGTCGTGACGCCGAATATGAAAACCGCAATGCCGAGATGGGCGAGCACCATGCCGTAGTAGGAGCGCGGCTGCGCCGACAGCCGCGCATAGACGCCGCCTTTGAAATGCCGAATCCGTTCTTTCAGACTCACAGCGGTGGCCGTGACAATCCAGAAGGCGAGTAGATATCCCAAGCTCGCCATGCCATTCCATTTGCCGGCGATCAGCGGCACCAACACCGCGAGCAACAGACTGATTACCATCGCCCAGCGCAAGCGCGTCATCAGGTCAGGAATCTGTGCTTCTTTCCAACGCGCCAGCGGACCGATGCCCATCAAAAACACGACCGGTGCCATCAAGGGTACGAAGACGGCTTCGAAATAAGGCGGGCCCACAGAAATTTTGCCCAACCCCAAAGCATCCAAAAAGAGCGGATACAGCGTGCCGAGCAACACCGTGCCGGCCGCGACGACGAGCAGCACGTTATTCATCAACAGCGCGGACTCGCGCGATACGACATCGAATTTTCCGCCCAAACCTACTTTCTGCGAGCGCCACGCAAACAGTGCGAGCGAGCCCCCGACGACCAGGCAAAGAAAAATCAGGATGAACACGCCGCGCTCCGGGTCGGTAGCGAAAGCATGCACCGAAGTCAGTACGCCCGAACGAACAAGGAAGGTTCCAAGCAGGCTCAACGAAAACGCGAGGATCGCGAGCAACACCGTCCAGCTTTTGAACGCCGCGCGTTTCTCCGTGACGGCGAGCGAATGAATCAGCGCCGTTCCGACTAGCCAGGGGAGGAATGAGGCGTTTTCCACCGGGTCCCAAAACCACCAGCCGCCCCAGCCCAGTTCGTAGTAGGCCCACCAGCTCCCCAGCGCAATGCCAACGGTGAGAAAACACCATGCGGCAGTGGTCCAAGGACGCGACCAGCGCGCCCACGTCGCGTCGAGTCGACCGCTTAATAACGCGGCCACGGCAAACGCATAAGCGATGCTGAAGCCTACATAACCCATATAAAGCATGGGCGGGTGGATCACCATGCCGGGGTCTTGCAACAATGGATTCAAATCGCGTCCATCGGCGGGGATCGGCGATAGGCGCTCAAATGGATTGGACGTAAAAAGAATGAAAAGTAGAAAGCCCACGCTCAACAAACCCAATACGCCGAGCACCCGGGCCACCAGTTCCTGCGGCAAATGACGCGAAAACAAAGTCACTGCGCAAGTCCAGAGCGTGAGCATCAAAATCCACAACAGCATCGACCCTTCATGCGAACCCCAGGTTGCAGCCAATCGATAAGCCAAGGGCAATTGCGAATTGGAATTGCTGGCCACATTGAGTACGGAGAAATCATTCGCCGCGAAGGACCACATCAAACAGCCGAAAGCGAAGGCCACGCATAGGAACTGCGCTTGGGCTGCGGAGCGCCCGAATGCCATCCACACGACATTGCCCCGGTTCGCGCCGAGCAAGGGCAGCACGCCTTGCGCGAGTGCGAGCATGAGCGCCAAGATCAGCGCGTATTGGCCGAGTTCTGGGATCATTGCCGCAGCGTTTGTTGCGCTTTCTGCGCTTGTTCGATGGCGTGCGCCGCATCGGGTGGCATGTAATTTTCGTCGTGCTTGGCCAGCACCTGATCGGCGTGGAAGACGCCGTTGGCTCCCAACTTGCCTTGGGCGACAACCCCTTTACCTTCCTTGAACAAGTCCGGAAGGATGCCCGTATAGGTGACGATCACCGTTTTTACGGTGTCAGTCACTCGAAATTCAACCGATAGACCGTCCGGCAGCCGTTTAAGGCTGCCCGCTTCGACCATGCCCCCGATGCGAAAAGTTTTGTCGACCGGCGCCTTATTGGCGAGCACTTCGCTCGGGCTCAAAAAGAAAACCAGATTGCTCTGAAAAGCATTGAGCACCAGCGCCGCGGCGGTGCCGAGCGCGAGCAGCGCGGCCACAATCAACGCAATGCGTTTATGACGGGGTTTCATTCGTTCCAGGACAAAGCGAGCGTACGGAAGACCGTGTGACACCGGAAGGGTTCCGGCGCAGCCCGCATTCTACCTTTAGCCGTCCCGCCCCGTTTACGCGGTCGTCGCAAAGCGACTGCGCACCGCCTGCTTACCGCTCGCCCCTCGGCGGTGCGCACTGCCTCTCAAAAGGCGGGAAATACAGCCGTTCCGGCACGGGCGCAGGCTTTGCATTAAAGACCGGGTCTGGCGCCCGCGCGTCCTTGAGAACGCCCTATGTCTTCTTCTGCTTCCCTTTATTTTTCCCCGCAAAGCGCCACCCGGCAGGCAGTCGGACAAATTCTGATTAACGGTCGTTTTTTATCGCGCACACCCACGGGCGTGGATCGTTTTGCCTATGAAGTCCTCGCGGGGATCGATCAACTCCTGGAAGCGGACGATCCTTGCGTTCAAGGCTTGCGATTCAAGTTGTTGCTGCCCCCCGGGGTAACGCAAAAGAAGGCTTTTACCGCCATCGAAACAGCGACAGTCGGAGAGAAAAACGGACAATTGTGGGAACAATTCGATCTGCCCCGCGCCGTCGGCCGCGGTGATTTATTACTTAATCTTTGCAACACTGCACCGGCTTTTCTGCGCCGACAAATCGTAGTGATCCACGATGCGACCACCGTTCGCTATCCGGTCGCCTTCAGCCGCAGCTTTCGCAACTGGTATCGCATATTGATGCCGATCCTGGGACGTAGCGCACGGCGCGTACTCACCGTTTCGGATTTTTCTAAAAATGAAATCGCGCGCGCCTTTCACATTCCCACGCGCAAATGCGAGGTCGTTATCGAAGGCGGCGAACATATCCTGCGCACATCCGCTTCAGTGGACGCCGTCCATCGCTTCGGGCTGGACAAACGTCCCTTCGTTCTCGCAGTGAGCAGTCTGGCGGCGCATAAAAATTTCAAGCTTGTATTGGAAGCGCTGGCATTGATGCCGAATCCTCCTTTTGACGTCGCCATCGCGGGCGGTGCGAATTCGCGTGTCTTTGGTGCGATGGGGGATCTTGGTTCCGATAAAGTGAGATGGCTCGGCTATGTGGAAGACGATGAATTACGCGCGCTTTACGAACATGCGCTCTGCTTTGTCTTTCCCTCTCTCTATGAGGGTTTCGGCATTCCACCACTGGAAGCAATGGTTTGCGGGTGCCCGGTGCTCGCAGCAAACGCGGCATCGATTCCGGAGGTATGTGGCGATGCTGCCCTGTATT
The DNA here is from genome assembly GCA_035280965.1 of Burkholderiales bacterium. GTDB lineage: Bacteria > Pseudomonadota > Gammaproteobacteria > Burkholderiales > SG8-39 > DATEEW01. The sequence goes on along the minus strand of DATEEW010000067.1, from coordinate 1,123 downwards.
TCGATCCAAGGAATCCGACAGCGCTTGCCACGCTATTGCAGAAAATTTCGAGCGATGAATCGTTGCGTGAGGACCTGTGCCGACGCGGTCGCCAACGCGCACAACTGTTCTCCTGGGACACGGCCGCGCGGCAAGTCGTCCAGGCCTGCAGGGAAAACCTCGTATGAATCGCTTGCAAGTTCTGCATTGCGCCGAAATGATCAAAGGGGGCACCGCGAGCTATTTGCGCGAGCTCATTAAATTGCAGCGACGCGATTTCGGACCGGATGCAGTAATGGCCATCGTTCCGGCATCACAAAGTGGCGAGCTCCCTCAATACGAAGGTGTTCGGATCGCGCCCTATGACGATCGCAGTGGTCGTGCCCTAAATGCCCTCAAGCTGGCTCGACAGGCCTATGCGATGGTAAAGAAACACCAGCCTGCAGTCGTGCATATACACGGTACTTTCGGCGGCGCAGCCATTCGCCCTCTACTACGTCTATGCAAGCCACGTCCGCGTATTATTTATTGCCCGCATGGATGGGCCTTTGATCGCTCTTCCATGTCGCCGCGCACAAAGAACACCGTCCGCAGAATCGAACGTGCGCTTTCCTTCATGACTGATCACGTCATTTGTATTTCTCAACATGAATATCGTGTCGCCGCCGATGCCGGGATTGCAGCCAAGCGCCTCAGTGTGGTCGTTAACGGCGTGGCCGCTGAACGACCTCTCGCGCAAGGTGACGCACCGCAATGGCGGGCGGATGCAAAGCGTTTGTTATTCGTGGGCCGCTTCGACAAACAAAAAGGCGTGGACGTTTTTTTTGAAGCCCTGCGATGCCTCGGCGATGAAGCGCACGCGCTTGTCGCGGGGGATGCGATTCTTGCAGACGAGAATCGCCTGGATCCGCCACCGAATGCGACACTCGTTGGATGGCTAAATAGCGCGCAGCTGGAACGCCTATTCGAAAGCGCCGATGCCTTAGTGATGCCTTCGCGCTGGGAGGGATTCGGACTCATTGCCGCCGAAGCGATGCGCGCCGGCATTGCCGTTATCGCCAGTAAAGTTGGCGGACTTCCGGAAGTGGTGGATGACGGTGTAACCGGCGTTTTGGTGGAGCCGGATAACGTTGAAGCCTTGGTG
>DATEEW010000066.1:0-5197 GCA_035280965.1 Burkholderiales bacterium | reverse complement strand
CGCGAACGATAAAACCGGTCATTCCTTCGTCCACTACCTCGGGTACCGAGCCGCAGTGCCACGCCACCACCGGCGTCCCGCAGGACATCGCTTCGATCATCACCAAGCCGAAAGGTTCGGGCCAATCGATGGGGAATAACAACGCGCGCGCGTTGCCGAGAAATTCTGTTTTTTGCGCTTCACCGATTTCGCCGATGAATTCCACCAAGTCGCCGCTGAGCATCGGCTCGATGTGTTGACTGAAATAAACCTGATCCTCTTTATCTATTTTGGCGGCGACTTTCAACGGTATGCCGGTACGTTGTGCGATTTCGATTGCGCGATCCAGACGCTTCTCCGGCGAGATCCGCCCGAGAAAGGCGAAATAGTTGCCTCGCGGCGCAGGATTGAACCGGCAGACATCCGAAGGTAATCCATGGGGCACCGTGCCTGCCCAGTTCATCGGACTTCCTAAGGGGCGGCGTTGCGCCTCTGAAATAGACACGAGCGGCATATCGGTGAATTCGCGATAAAAAGGATGCATATCGTGTAAATCCTGCCGACCGTGCAGCGTCGTTACCGTTTTATGCGCGAGCGGTCGAAACAAGGGAAAATGCAGGCAGTCAATATGGAAATGCAGAATGTCGAATCGATACGCTTGCTGTCGTAGCTGTTCCAACTGAAGCATTTGGTACGGAAGCGCAGTTTGCACTTGGGAATCCAGGCGCAGCGCGTTCGGCGTGCAAGAGAAAAGCTGCGCTCTGGTGCGCGAATCGCCGCTCGCGAACAATGTCACTTCGTGGCCTTGCCTAACTAATTCCTCGGTCAAATAGGAGACTACCCGTTCGGTTCCCCCATAAAACTTGGGCGGAACGCTTTCGATCAAAGGTGCGATCTGAGCGATTCTCATGGTGGTTTGCGTGCGACTGATGACTTCAACGCCTTTTTCTTGCAAAGGCTGCGCCCAAGTTAAGATCGGCTTTGTCCAAGTTTTTTCGACGATCGTCCGCCATGTCCGATAAACCAAGTATCTCAATTCGCTACTGCACCCAATGTCGCTGGCTATTGCGCGCGGCGTGGATGGCGCAAGAATTACTTTCTACTTTTGAAGCCGAATTGGGTTCGGTCAGCTTGCATCCGGATACAGGAGGCACCTTCGAAGTGTGCGTGGGGACGAAAGTAGTGTGGTCGCGTAAAGCGGTTGGGCGCTTTCCGGATATCGCCGAATTGAAACAATTGGTGCGTGATGAGATCGCGCCTGAACGCGATCTCGGGCATAGCGACCGCAAAAGCGATTAGGGAATGTCTGATTAAGCGCCCGGGATGATCGCGAGTGCGGGGTGCGAAGGGCGGACCAGGTTTCCATCGGCTTCATCGATGGATGCGTTTCCGCAGCAGATAGGGAATGTGCCGGCACTCGCAGCCCTGTATGTGCCTATGCGGTCGCATCCCCCTCATCGAAAATGAGGAGGCCCCTGCTCCACGCGCCGGCACATGCTGTACGAGCGAGGACAAACTAAAACAAGGCCTTGGGGCGCTTTAAGTCGGCAATGCGGTTCATCAATAAACCTTAATCAGAGCTTCCTTAAGCGGTTTGCAGTAGTGCTTTGAGCCCTTGTAGCAACGGTGTCGCGGGTTGCCGGCCGAGAATTTGATGCAGCCGGTCCGGCCGCATTTCGGATAGGCGAATATCGCCCGCGGCGGGTGGTTCGAATTGTCGCTGCGCTTTCAGTCCGGCGGCTACTTCAAGCGTATCGAGCAATTGCAATAGCGTAATGCTGGTGCCGGTGCCTACATTGCAAACGCCCTGCGCTTCGCTTTGCAATGCGAGCAGGTTGGCGCGTGCAATATCTTTTACGTAAATGAAATCGCGGGTCTGGCTGCCGTCACCGAAAATGCGCACCGGCTGATTGTTCGCCAACGCGGCGGCCCATTTGCTGATTACGCCCGCATAAGGCGAAGCGGGATCCTGACGCGGACCATATACGTTGAAGTAGCGAAGGCCGAGCGAATCGAGTCCATAAAGACTTGCGTAAAGATTTGCGTACTGATCGTCGATCAGTTTTTCCAGGCCATAAGGAGATATCGGCGCAGTGGGCGAGCTCTCGGTCAAAGGAACTTCTTCGGGTAGACCGTACACCGCAGCCGATGACGCATAGACAACTCGCTTGATCCCTTGCGCTTTTGCGGCTTCGAGCACGCGCAGAAAACCAACGATGTTGTTGTCGCAGGAATGGATCGGTTGGGCGACCGACTCCTGTACAGACACTTGCGCCGCAAGATGCAGCACATGTGTCGCGCCATTAATGGCGCGCTTCAGGTCTTTCGATTCGCGAATATCACCTTCGATTATTTCGAGTCGTTCATGCGCAGGCAGATTACTGCGCTTGCCGTTGCTGAAGTTGTCGAGCACGTCGACCGCCGCGCCGGCATCGAGCAACGCTTCTACCGAATGCGAGCCGATAAAACCGGCCCCGCCGGTAACAAGAACCTTCATTGAACTTTTTCCGATAGTTGAGGCTGCGAGGGTTGTTTGGTCGCGCCGGTTTCGGCGTAAGCTAATGCGCGAATATGGTGATCGCGCGTTATGCCGGAGGCAAACCCTGCGCCTCCTGGAACCTGTACTTTCAATCGAATTCCTATTTCTCTATTGTTTATTGTTGCCAGTTTTTGCTGCGCGCTACGGCCCGATCCCAATCGGTCATGCGCGATTGCGCTTCGTCGCGACTCATGTGCGGTTCAAATACCCGCTCGCATTGCCAAAGATTGGCGATAACACTTTGATCGTGCCACATACCGGTCGCGAGTCCGCCCAAATATGCCGCACCCAGCGCAGTTGTTTCGCGCACGCGCGGCCGCAGTACGGGCACACCTAATATATCCGCTTGAAACTGCATCAGCGCATTATTGACTGTGGCGCCACCATCGACTCGCAACTCGCGCAACTCGATTTTCGCATCCCGCTGCATGGCAAATAACACTTCCGCCGATTGAAAAGCAATGCTTTCCAGTGCCGCCTTCGCGATATGCGCTGCGGTCGATCCCCGGGTCAACCCATGCAGGCTTGCGCGCGCATGCGGGTCCCAATGCGGCGCGCCGAGACCAGTGAAGGCGGGCACGAAATACACGCCACCCGCGTCGGGAACGCTGGCCGCCAGCGCTTCAATATCTTCAGAGCGTTTAATGAGTCCCAGCCCGTCACGCAACCATTGCACGACTGCCCCAGCCACGAATACGCTGCCTTCCAACGCATATTGTTTCGCGGTCCCTGGCGCTACGGCAGCACTGGAGGTGATCAAGCCGTGCGTCGAGGCAATCAGTTGTGCGCCTGTATTGAGCAGCATGAAGCAGCCGGTGCCGTAGGTGTTTTTGGCCATGCCGGGGTGGAGGCAGGCTTGACCAAATAGCGCCGCTTGTTGATCGCCGGCAACGCCCGCTAAAGGAATGGCCGAACCGAAACGGGTCGTTTCGCCGAGTATTTCCGACGAGGGTCGCACTTCCGGCAGCACCGACGCGGGAATATCGAAAAGCTCGAGCAGCCCTTCATCCCATTGGCCGCGACTGATGTCATAAAGCAAAGTACGCGACGCATTGGTGGGATCGGTAAAATGCAAGCGGCCTTCGCTTAATTGCCAGAGCAGCCAAGTATCGATGGTGCCGAAGGCAAGTTCTCCTGCATTCGCACATGTGCGCGCGTTCGGCACATGATCCAGAAGCCAAGCTAATTTAGTGGCCGAAAAATAAGGATCGAGGACTAAACCGGTTTTTGCGCGGATCAACGAATCCTGACCGGCCTGTTTGAGCCGCTCGCAATGCGCGGCGGTACGGCGATCCTGCCACACGATGGCAGGAGCGAGGGGCGCCCCGGACTTGCGATTCCATAACACCGTTGTTTCGCGCTGGTTCGTGATCGCCAAGGCGGCGATATCGCGGGCTTGAAGCTTTGCCGCGGCAATTGCTTCTTGGGCGACAGCAAATTGGGTGTCCCATATCTCCACCGGATCGTGTTCAACCCAGCCGGGTTGGGGGAAGTTTTGTTTGAACTCACGCTGCGCTTGTGCGCGGATGTTCCCTTCCGCATCGAACAAGATGGCGCGGGAGCTGGTGGTGCCTTGATCGAGCGCGAGTACATAGCGCATGGAGCATATCCGGGGCAGCGAAAGAAGAGCGATTCTAGCGCGCAGCCGTCGACGCATATGGAAGCTTGAGTCCGACGCGTGCTAGACTTCCGAGCTTCGCAAGACCTGCTGTTTATTCATTTCCGGAAGCCGGGCCGCGCATAATTGTGCAGTGCGGCGTGTAGTGCGAATCCCATCGCTCCCAATCGGGCTTGAAGACGCAGCTTGATTTCAGTCAATGCCGCGCCGGCGCGGCGCAAACACACTCGCGTGTCTTTTTAGGGGGTGCGATGAAAATCCACGAATATCAAGCCAAGGAAGTGTTGCGTAAATTCGGCGTCGTCACGCCGCGCAGCATTCCATGTTTTTCCGTAGATGAAGCAGTCAAAGCCGCCAATGAACTGGGCGGCAAAGTCTGGGTCGTGAAGGCGCAGATTCATGCCGGCGGTCGCGGTAAGGGCGGCGGCGTGAAAGTGTCCAAGTCGATCGACGAAGTGAAAGAAAACGCTTCCAAGATTCTCGGCATGCAGCTGAAGACGCACCAAACCGGCCCCGAAGGCCAGAAGGTTCGCCGTCTGCTGATCGAAGAAGGCGCCGATATCAAGAAGGAACTGTATATCGGTATGGTCGTCGATCGCGGCACGCAACGCGTTGCGCTGATGGCCTCCAGCGAAGGCGGTATGGACATCGAAGAAGTCGCTGCCCACACCCCCGAAAAAATCCATAAGGTGTTTGTTGATCCGGCCACCGGCCTGACCGACAAGGACGCCGACGACATTTCCCGCAAAATCGGCATTCCTGAAGGCTCAGTTGCCCAAGGTCGTCAGATGCTGCAGGCGCTGTACAAAGCGTTCTGGGAAACCGACGCGAGCCTCGCGGAAATCAATCCCTTGATCGTCACCGGCGACGGCAAGATCATCGCCCTCGACGCGAAAATGAACTTCGATTCCAACGCGCTGTTCCGTCATCCCGAAATCGTCGCCATGCGCGATCTGGATGAAGAAGACGCGGCCGAAATCGAAGCATCGAAATTCGACCTGTCCTATATCTCGCTCGACGGCACGATCGGTTGCCTGGTGAACGGCGCCGGTTTGGCGATG
>DATEEW010000065.1:0-5864 GCA_035280965.1 Burkholderiales bacterium | reverse complement strand
TTGCGCGCCGAGGAATACGCGCATCTCTTCGCTCGCACACGCTGGATCAAGGAAAAATTCAAGCGCTATGAGCGCTACTGGCCGCTCGAAGATCGCAGTCTGGCGATGATTTTCGAAAAACAATCGACGCGCACGCGTCTTTCGTTCGAAGCCGGCATGCACCAACTCGGCGGCGCGGCGATCTATTTGAATACGCGCGATACGCAATTGGGACGCGGCGAACCCGTGGAAGACGCAGCACAAGTCATTTCGCGCATGGTCGATATCGTCATGATCCGAACTTTCGAACAGGACATCATCGAACGTTTCGCCAAGCATTCGCGCGTGCCGGTCATCAACGGCCTGACGAACGAGTACCACCCTTGCCAAGTGCTCGCGGATATCTACACTTATATCGAGCATCGCGGCAGTATTCGCGGCAAAACGGTCGCCTGGATCGGCGATTCGAATAACGTCTGCAACACCTGGCTGCAAGCGGCCGAAGTGCTCGACTTCAATGTGCACGTGTCCACGCCCCCAGGTTATGAAGTGGAGCCGGAGCGCGCGGGTCTATATGGCACTGACCATTTCGAAAGTTTCGCCGATCCGATGGAAGCGGCCAAGGATGCCGATCTGGTGACCACCGATGTGTGGACGAGCATGGGTTTCGAAGCGGAGAACGAAGCGCGCCGCAAAGCGTTCGCGGACTGGATGGTCGATGCCGACATGATGCGAGTGGCTAAATCCGACGCGTTGTTCATGCACTGCCTGCCTGCGCACCGCGGCGAAGAAGTTGCCGCCGAAGTCATCGACGGGCCGCAAAGCGCGGTGTGGGACGAAGCCGAAAATCGCCTGCATTCGCAAAAAGCGCTGATGGAGTATTTACTCCTCGGGCATGTATAGATTGATGATGCGAGTATGGTCGCGAGCAAGTGCAGCTGTGCGAGCGAGGGCAAAGTAGTCTCTTACGCCAGCTCCAATCCGCACCGGCGCCCGCGAAAAAACTTCATCGAAGAGAACGTTAACTTTTAGATCACATATATTTCCCTACGCACATGGCCAAGAAGTCAAAAATCAATAAAGTCGTCCTCGCCTACTCCGGCGGCCTCGACACTTCCGTTATTCTGAAGTGGTTGCAGGATGTATACGACTGCGAAGTCGTGACCTTTACCGCCGACATCGGCCAAGGCGAGGAACTCGGACCCGCGCGCGCCAAAGCGAAACAGGCTGGCGTGAAAGAAATCTTCATCGACGATTTGCGCGAAGAATTCGTGCGCGATTTCGTTTTTCCTATGTTCCGCGTGAATGCGCTGTATGAAGGCGAATATCTGCTCGGCACCTCGATTGCTCGCCCGCTCATCGCCAAACGGCAGATGGAAATCGCCAAATTGACGGGGGCCGATGCCGTATCGCATGGCGCCACCGGCAAGGGCAACGATCAGGTGCGCTTCGAGTTGGGGTATTACGCTTTCAATCCGAACATTCGAATCATCGCGCCGTGGCGCGAATGGGATCTGACTTCTCGCGAGAAACTCCTCGCCTACGCGGATCAACATGGCATTCCGGTCGAGGGCAAAAAACGTAAAGGCGGCGCGCCCTATTCCATGGACGCCAATCTGCTGCACATTTCGTATGAGGGCGGCATTCTCGAAGATCCGAATTTCGAGCCGGAAAACGATATGTGGCGCCTCACTGTGTCGCCCGAAAAAGCGCCCGCGCGTGGCGAGTACATCACCATCGATTACGAAAAAGGCGACCCCGTCGCCGTGAACGGTAAAGCGCTTTCGCCAGCGAAGCTTCTTGCCAAGCTCAACCAACTCGGCGGCAAGCACGGTATCGGCCGTCAGGATCTGGTCGAAAATCGTTATGTCGGCATGAAATCGCGCGGTTGCTACGAAACCCCTGGCGGCACCATCATGCTCAAAGCGCATCGTGCGATCGAATCCTTGTGCCTGGATCGCGAAGTCGCCCATTTGAAAGACGATCTGATGCCTCGCTATGCCTCGCTGGTTTACAACGGCTATTGGTGGGCCCCCGAACGCAAAGCCATTCAAGTGCTGGTCGATCACACGCAGCAGAATGTGAACGGTCGCGTGCGTCTGAAGCTTTATAAAGGCAGCATTATGGTAGTGGGACGCGAATCGGCCAAAGACTCGCTCTTCGATACCAAGATTTCGACCTTCGAAGAAGATCGCGGCGCATACAACCAAGCCGACGCGGAAGGTTTCATCAAGCTCAACGCCTTGCGCATGCGTATCGCTGCGAGCAAAGGGCGCGGCCGCAAGAAATAGCGCTCGAACTGCGTACAATAAAAAACCCGCTTGAAGGCGGGTTTTTTATTGGCGCTGTTGCCCGCGCTTATTCGTAACGCTTATTCATACCGGTTGGCCAGCGTACCGATACCTTCGATCGTGACACTTACATCGCTGCCCGGTTTCATCGAACCCACGCCCACCGAGGTACCAATCGCGATCACATCACCTGGTTCCAGCGTGAGATCCTGCGAAATGAGACTCACCAGCTTGGCGGGCGAATAGAAGCAATCGCTCACCGCGTAGTTTTGACGCTCGTCGCCGTTGAGTACGAGTTTGATGCTGAGCTTCATCGGATCGACATCGGTCACCACAACCGGGCCAAACACGCCGAAGGTATCGAAGCTTTTCGCGCGCACCCATTGCGCGAAGGTCGCGTCGCTATTGATGATTTCCGCGGCGGTCACGTCATTGATGCAGGTGTAACCGAAAATGTGTTTCGGAGCGTCCGTTTCGGATACGCCCGTCGCGCGTTTGCCGATGACGATGCCCAATTCACCTTCATAAACAACTTTGCCTTCGTAGGATTTAGGCTTACGAATGGTTTCGCCATGAGCCAGAAAGGAATTGGGCGCTTTGAGCAAATACAGCGGCGCCGTCGGCGCGGGATTGCCGAGCTTGGCGGCCAGGGCCTGAAAATTATTCCAAAGGGCCACCATTTTGGTGGGCACCGTAGGTGTCAGCACTTTCACTACGGACAAAGCCAGCGTTTCGCCGGTAGCTTGGGGGCTGTTGAACATATCGCCGCTGTGGACGCGAATTTGCTCGCCTACAAGCGTACCGAAGCCGGTTTTGCCCTGATGCGAAAAACGTAGCCATTGAGCCATGCTGCCTCCTTAGGATGGGAAATGCGCGTGCGGCCGGGTGAGGGGATGCCTTTCGATTGGTCTTTGCATCGCAGGCCGCAAATCGGGCGCTATTGTCCGTCGAACCGGGACAATTGGCTACAACCTATCTCAACATTCCGCGAGTCTGCGACCGAGGCGATTTAAGGAAATAGGTAGCATGGCAAGGCGGCAAAATCGTCCGACCCTTCGGGTTCGCCAGGAATGAGGAGATAGGTCCTGAACTGACGTAAACTTCGGGCCCATGCCAATACACCAACGACGCCGTTTTATCCTGGCCGCTGCGGCGTGCGGTACTTTAAGCGCTTGTGAAAGCTGGTTCTGGCGCGCCCCCGAAAAAGGGCCTCTGGCGGCCTTTATTCCATTGGACACATTACCCGATGCCGACCGGCTCGCTACCCTGCGAGGTCTGGAGCGGATCGAAAGCGACCTGCGCATACCAGTGACCCTTCAGCAATCGGCCGGCGTCATCGGACTGGAGGCAGCATTACGCAACCTGGCGGCGTCAGACTCGACCATGATGATGGTCTACGGCGATGAAGCTGCGGCCGTGATCGGCAAGATTGCGGCGGATTTTCCCAAGCAGCGTTTCAGTGCCATTCAGACCGAGATCTCTGACCCCCAGATCGCCTCTTATAGCGTGGCGCACGAACAATCGGCTTGGCTGGCCGGGACGCTCGCCGGTTTGCTGAGCACGAAGAAAATCGTGGGACATGTCGGCGATACGCGCAGTCCCGCGGCGCTTCAAGAACGCGCTGCTTTTTACGAAGGCTTGCGCACCTCAGCTGCGCAAGCAAAATTTCTGAGCAGCTTTGTGGCGCCCGATCAACTCGGTCGCGCTGCCACTAAGCAAATCGCCGCAGGCGCGGAAATAATTTTCCATACGCTTGACGATGACACGCGCTTGGCGACGATATCGCGTGAACGTCGCCTGCCGCTAATCGGCCGCGGCAAAGATTGGCTCGCCGAAACGAGCGGCGTCTATGTGGCCGCTGCAGTTGCAGACCCCGGCATTGCCGCCTTCCAGGCCGGGCAGGATCTCTACGACAGCCTGTGGAAAGGCGGAATTCAGCGCCGGCTCGGGGTGGAAAATCCGCGCGCGGTGCGCTTGGTGATGGCGGAAAAAATTCCCGCTGCCATTCAGCAACGTGTGGAGTTGTTTCAACGCGAACTCAAAGCCGGCGGATATAAGATTGCGATGCAATACGACCTCCCCGACTTCAAAATATAGCGAGTGCCTGTTATGTCTTCTTTCGATATCACCTCCGAAGTCAACAAGGTCGAGCTGAATAATGCCGTCGATCAGACCAACAAAGAAGTTTCGACACGCTTCGACTTCAAGGGCTCCGATGCGCGCATTGACGTGAAAGAACTGGTGCTGACCATCTATGCCGACGACGACTTCAAACTCGGTCAGGTGATGGATATTTTCACGAGCAAGTGCGCAAAACGGAATGTCGACGTGCGGGCACTCGATCTGAAAGGCGTCGAAAAAGTCAGTGGCAATAAAGTGAAGCAGACCGTCAATGTCCGCAACGGCATCGAAACCGAAAAAGCGAAGCAGATCGTCAAGCTGGTGAAAGAGAGCAAGATAAAAGTTCAGGCCAGCATTCAAGGCGACGCCGTGCGCGTCAGCGGCGCTAAGCGCGATGACTTGCAGAACGCCATCGCCTTAATAAAAAAATCCGTGACCGACGTACCGCTGCAGTTTGGGAATTTCAGAGATTGACCAAAAAAACTTTGAACCACAGAGGACACAGAGAGCACAGAGAACCGATTCTTTTGAGAAACTCTACCCTGTCATACCCGCGCAGGCGGGTATCCAGCTTTCACCCTAATCAGATGAAGTGGATTCCCGCTTACGCGGAATGACTAAAATGCGTTTTTGCTTTTCTCTGTGTGCTCTGTGCTCTCTGTGGTTAAAGATTTAGGTTTTCAAACCCCCGACCCAAACATCGTAAAGTCGCGCCGCTACCGCATTGAGTTCCTGCACACGGCTTTCCAGCTCTTCTTCCATTTGCTCCGGAGTCTGAATCGATGCGCCGGCGCGATTGCGAACCTCATTGCCCCAGTCGCGACACCAGGCGCGAATCATTTCCGGCGTCATTTCCACGTGGCATTGCATCCCCAGATGCTTACCCAACACGAAGGCTTGATTCGCGCAATGAGGGCTCGCCAGGATGCGCGTCCCGCCTTCGGGCACGCTGAAGGTTTCGCCATGCCAATGAAAAGAGAGAAATTCGCGCAAGCCGCCGAGCCAGGCCTTGGCCAATGTATTGGGCGTAACCTGCACCGCGCCCCAGCCGATTTCTTTTACAGGATTGCGTACCACCTGCCCGCCCAAGGCTTTGGACATCAACTGTCCGCCCAGGCAATGCCCAAGGCAGGGCACATCCGCGTCGACGGCACGACGTATCAATTGCAAAGTCGCCGGGATCCAGGGGAGATCGTCGTTCACGCTCATGGGTCCGCCCATGAACACCAATCCGGAATATAGGCTCGGGTCGGAAGTGATCGCCTCCCCCTCGTCCACACGGATTAATTGCCAATCTATCCCTTTAGCATCAAGGTAAGCGGCAAAATATCCTGGACCCTCAGTCGGACTGTGACGGAAGATTGCAACCGGCTTCATATTTTCGATGGAATGCGTGATGAAAAGTCTGCATTTTAGAACACCGCTTCTGATCGCTGCGATCGTTTTGATGACTGCGAACTCCGCCTTCGCGGT
>DATEEW010000064.1:0-4321 GCA_035280965.1 Burkholderiales bacterium | reverse complement strand
CACATGCCCTCTGGGATTCACCCCGTACAGTGCATGCTTCAGCTTGCCGGACTTATCGATAATGAAAGTCGAGCGTTGAACGCTGCAATGTCCGTTCCCTTCGCGGAACACGCCATAAATTTTACAGACTTCGCCTTCCGTGTCGGAAAGCAAGCGCACCGACAAACCATGCTCGTCGCGAAACTCGGCGTGCGTCAGACAATCATCGCAGGACACCCCGATCACCACGCAATTCTGCGCTTCGAAATACGCTTCGTGATCGGAAAACTCGATTGATTGCAGAATGCAGCCGGGCGTGCCATCCCTGGGATAAAAATACAACACGACGTTGCGTCCCTTGAAATCGCTAAGCGAAACCGTCTCCATGTCCGCGTCGGGGAGCGTGAAACGGGGAGCGGATTGACCGACTTCAAGCATGCGACCTCTGCAACGGGAAAAGCGCCAAACGCTTGCCAAAGCATTCGAGCGGATTCTAACCAAGTCAAGCGCTGCAGTGTCAAACAACGGGATGACCACCGTGTGACGTTCAGGCGCCGGATACAATAGTGCCATGGATAAAAAATTACTCGGCGGACTGTCGGCCCGCGAATTCCTCGCCGATTACTGGCAAAAAAAACCACTGCTCATCCGCGGCGCGATTCCGGAATTCCGGAATTTATTAAGCTTGCCCGAGTTGTTCGACTTGGCCGGTCGTGACGATTGCGAATCGCGCCTCATTACCGGGTCGGGAAAAAAATGGACGCTCGAACACGGTCCCTTCGACCCCCGAGACTTGGGGGCTATGCCCCGCCGCAATTGGACAATTTTAGTTCAAGGCCTGAATACGTTGCTTCCCGCCGCCGACGCGCTGATGCGTCGTTTCGCTTTCGTTCCCTATGCGCGCCTGGACGATTTGATGGTGAGTTACGCGGTCCAAGGCGGCAGCGTGGGCCCGCACGTCGATTCCTACGATGTATTCCTGCTGCAAGGCGAAGGCCGACGGCGCTGGCGCATCAGCGGCCAGCGGGATTTGGATCTGGATCCGCGCGCTCCGCTCAAGCTGCTGCGCGATTTTCGCCCCGAACAGGAATGGGTGCTGGAAGCCGGCGACATGCTCTATTTGCCGCCGCATATCGCTCATGAGGGAACGGCCTTGGACCCGTGCATGACCTATTCCATCGGCTTTCGCGCCCCTTCGGCCCAGGAACTTTCCGCCCAATTTCTGGGTTTTCTGCAAGAGCGCGTCCAACTGGAAGGCATGTACGCCGACCCGGATTTGCGCTTACAAAGCGATCCGGCGCGCATCAGCGACGATTTCCTTCATCAAATCGCCGCCATGCTCGGCCGAATTCGTTGGGGGCGCAGCGATATTGAAGCCTTTGTAGGTCAGTATCTTTCCGAGCCCAAAGCGCATATCCAGTTTCAGCGACCCGAGCGCCCCTTAAACCGCAAGCAATTCGAACGCACGATCAAGGAACTGGGGCTTCATCTATCGCCATTCTCGTTGATGTTGTACCGGGGCCACAGCGTTTATTTGAACGGAGAAGCGCGCCAGCCCCCCGAAACCTGGCGTGCCGCGTTGCGTAAACTGGCCAACAACCGAACGCTCGAACCGGGCGGGAAGTTGGCATCCGGCTTGATCGACTTGCTGTACGAATGGTACGAAGCCGGTTACGTGCAGTTAGGACACCAGAATGAACGCTGAAGCGACAGAGCAACGCAGGCTGATCTCAAGCCGCAGCGAATATTTGGAGGCCGCGGACGCTTTATACGAGTTAGCGCAACGGGAACTCTGCATTTTCGACCCGGACCTGGAAATGTTGGCGCTAAATGCCCTCTCCCGCGCCGGGACATTACGCACTTTCTTGACGGGCGGCCCCGACAACCGTGTGCGCATCGCCCTCCATGATCCCGCTCACGCGCAACAGGCTTGCCCACGTTTGATAGAACTCCTACGGGATTTCAGCCCCCGGGTACAAATCTATAGAACTGAAGGGGTGGCCGCGAACGCCCAGGACCGATTCATTCTGGCAGACCAATTGCACTTTGTCCGTCGCCCGGTTGCGGAACAAAGCCGCGGCGTTTTTGGCTTACATCAAACGCAGGACGCCCGTCTCTTGCAAGAACGCTTCGAGGAAATCTGGGTGCTGTCCGTCGAAGCCGTGGCCGCGAACACCTTGGGTCTATGAGCGCCCCTTGATGACTGTATATAAGAGAAGCTATATACTAGCGCCCGCCGGTAAGCGCAGAGCAGGGACACAATTGTTCTCGCACGCCGTCCATCTCACAATCTCACGCTTAGGGGTCTAGAACATGAAACGCATCGTCGCCGCCACCCTGGTCGCACTTGCATTGGCCGGTTGCAGCAAAGAAGAAGAAACCACCACTGTTGTGCCGCCTGCAGTCGAAGCGCCGGCACCCGCTCCTGTTGCTCCTGCTGAACCTGCGGCACCCGCCGCTCCGGCCGAACCTGCGGCACCCGCCGCTCCGGCCGAGCCTGCACCTGCAGCTCCGGTAACGCCTGCAGAACAACCGAAGTAATAGCAAAGTCGTTTTAAAAAGGCCGGCGTGAGCCGGCCTTTTTATTTTGCGGACCCGAGGCGCAATCTAGGTGCTTCTAACCCAGACTACGCCAAGCGAATCCCTGCTGCTGGTCCGCCACTTCAATCCAATCCGGCGCGCAGTTCAGCACCGCCGCCAAGGCATTGCGCGCCAGCTCTGGCGTGTTATTGCGTTCGGATAAATGCGCTGCAACCAGATGGCGCAACCGACTGCAATCCAACTTCGCGAGAATTTCCGCCGCTGCGCGATTGCCCAAATGACCGAAAGGGCCGCCAATACGCTCTTTTAGAAAGGCCGGATAGGGCCCGGCTGCGAGCATCGCTTCGTCGTGGTTGCATTCGAGTACCAGCGCTTCGCAACCCGAGAGCATGCTTTCAATATGACGGGTGCCTGCGCCGACATCCGTGAGCACACCCAAACGCATTGCGCCGTCACCGAATACATATTGCACCGGTTCACGCGCGTCGTGCGGAACGGGGAAAGGTTGCACTTCCAAATCACCCACGGCGAAAGGACTGTGACTATCGATCACGACCACTTCGGCCTCGGGCAGCGCATCGCCTACCGCACCCCGCAAGCTTCCGTAAGTCATCCATACTTTTAGGGCGTGGCGTCGGGCAAAGGGAAGAACACCGTCGATGTGATCGCTATGTTCATGCGTGACTACGATACCGGCGAGATCAGCGGGCTGCAGGCCCAGTCGTTCCAGGCGACGCTCCGTTTCGCGAACAGGCATGCCGCAGTCGAGCATTAAACGCGTCTTGCCGGCTTCGATCACAAGCGCGTTGCCGCCGCTGCCACTACCCAAGGACGCGAAGCGGATCATTGGGTTTGTAGGCCCGGTTCCAATGAAAGGAAGAGAAATATTGCGGCGCGCGAAGCAAAAACCTTGGCGCGCCGCAGAGTCGGGCTCACTTGATCTGTTCTTGCAACAGATTGAGGATCTTCGTCGTCGTGGCGGAATTCTCCGGCTGACCGTCCTTGTTCAACACCGTGATATGGCTGACGTCCTTCGTTTCACGCACCACGACGCGATATTGCGCCGCCTTGTTCACTTCTTTGTCGTCGCTACGCCAGAACGCGAGTTTGGAAAGGAACCCGTCCGGTTTTTTCTCGTCCGTTTGCGGGTCGACATAACGAACGAAATAAGTGCCTTTGGAACGATCGCGATCCTCGACCGTAAATCCGACGCGGTCCAGCGCCAGACCGACGCGCCGCCAGGCGCGATCGAAAGGTTCGGGCACCGCCAAGGCGCTCGTGCCGTCGACGTTCACCAATTTGCTACGCGATTGTGCAGGAGCCGTGGCAAGAAGCGAACGCGCCTGCCCTTCTTCAACGCCCAGTCGCACCATCAGGCGACGGAGAAATTCCGCTTCGAGTTCGGGATCGGGCGGACGCGGTTGCCACACGGTCCGGTCCGTACTGCCCGGAACAAATTCTTCGATCATGCCGCGATGGCTGATATAGATCTCGGTGCTGCGCCCGTCGGGTGTGCGCTCCAGGCGCGTGCGATATTTGTCGCGCTCGCCGGTAGACCACAATTGATCAAGTACCTTGCCGAGCACGTTACGAATCGGGTCGTCGGCGATCTTCGCTCTGTTCTCCGCCCAATCGGTTTCCATTACGCCTACATCGGGCATTTCGAGTTTGAGCAGGAAACCATTCTCCATCCAAAATTCTTTGACGGCGGCCCAGACTTTATCCGGCGATTCGTCCACCACCAGCCAGCGCTCGCCGCCAGCGCGTTGCATGCGCACCTTAGCCGCATAGGGCAATACAT
>DATEEW010000063.1:0-2306 GCA_035280965.1 Burkholderiales bacterium | reverse complement strand
AAGCGCTCGGCGCAGGCCTTCGCGGCGTTGGCGATCACCCAGCGATCCAATTGATCCATCAATCCATAACGCTCCGCCGCCGGCAGGAAGGCGGCGGGTGAGACCATCTTGCCTTGCTCGTCGATCATGCGAACCAACACTTCAAAGTAACACCGCCCGTTGGATTCGCCCAGTTTGGAAATATTCTGCGCGAATAAACGCAGGCGGTTTTCGGCGATGGCCGACCGCACGTTGATAAGCGCGCTCATTTCGGAGCGCATGACCTCGAACTGTTCTTTTTCGGAAGCGTGAACGCAAATCCGATTACGGCCGCCGCGTTTGGCCATATAGCAGGCCATATCGGCCGCTTTCTGCACTTCGTTCGCGTTATGAAAGCTCTCATTGATTTCCACCACGCCGAAACTCGCGGCGATATGAAAATGGCGTTCTTCCCATTCGAAGCGGAATTCTGCAATAGCTTTACGCAATGCTTCCGCGAGCCGCATCGCTTGTTCGCCTGAGCAGCCATACATCAGAACTGCGAATTCGTCCCCGCCCAAACGCGTGGCCATGTCGGTGCGGCGGCAAATATTGAGCAGCAGCGCAGCGACCTGCTTGAGTAGTTCGTCGCCGGCGGCATGACCGCTGGTGTCGTTAACGATTTTGAATTCGTCTAGATCCAGCATTACTAGAGAATGAGGACCTTCATTGGCGTGCTTGGTGAAAATACTCTCCAGCGCCTGCTCGTAGCCTGCGCGATTGACCAGTCCGGTCATCGTGTCGTGCGTCGCTCGCCACTCAAGTTGTTGCGCCGCCTTTCGTTCGTCCGCGACGTTGCGGAATACGATTACAGCGCCATCGATGTTGCCTTGAGCGGTATGAATAGGCGCGGCCGAATTATCGATGGGAACAATGCTGCCGGTGCGCGCGTGCAAAGCCGCGGAGGGCGCACTCACTACGGAGCCGCGTTCGATAGCCGCAATGACAAGATCGGGCAGCGCATTTTTGCTTTTTTCATCGCGTAGGACGAAAACGTCCGAGAAGGGTTGGCCAATCGCCTCTTCGCTACGCCAGCCGGTAATCAACTCGGCCGCGCGATTCATGGCGGCGACACGGCCGTCTCTTGAAGTCGCGATAACGCCGTCCGCGATGGATTCCAACGTCACTTCGGCGCGTTCCTTTTCCTGTTGCAAGGCGGACTCGGCCGTGCGCCAGGCGGCCGCCATTCCGGCGAACTCTTCAGCGAGTTGGCGAAGTTCAGTGGTTGCGTTCGCGCTCAAGATGACGGGAGCGCTCGCGCTGCCGCTGCGCAATTTGCGCATTTCTTTGCGCAATTGATCCAAGGGCTTGAGCATGCGAGAAACAAGCAGCCACATTGCAGGAAACAGTAGGGCCGCGAGGCCCGCACCGGCGATCAACATTTGCTTCGACAGGCGCGACAGCGAGGCATAAGCTTCCTCGTTGGCGACCAAACCGATCAGTGTCCATTGCGCCGACGGAATCGGGCGGAAGGAGTACAGACTGCGCACGCCCCGATGGTTGGGGCCGATAATCGATTGCTGAGGAGTCAGCAGGCCTTGTTTGATCGTGTCACCGGCACTGCCCAAATCCGAGAGGTTCAGCGTGATGTATTGCGTTTCCGGGTGCATTACGATTTCATTGTCCTGAGTCAGCAGAACGAAACTGCCGCTGTCGGTCTTGCCCGCGCTGGTGGGGGCAAGCATCAGTTGATCCTGATTCAAAGCCATCG
This sequence comes from Burkholderiales bacterium, assembly GCA_035280965.1. Classification (GTDB taxonomy): domain Bacteria; phylum Pseudomonadota; class Gammaproteobacteria; order Burkholderiales; family SG8-39; genus DATEEW01. Next base: position 577 of record DATEEW010000063.1, on the reverse strand, counting down.
AGCCGACGACCACGGCGCTCAATACACCACGATCGTCATGAATCGGATAAGTCAGGGCGACCGAAGGCTCGCCGCTGAGCGGACTGAAGAAAGGTTTGCGGATCGTCGGCGCGCCATTGTGAGCGCGCGCCTCGTCGAACCAGCGTTCGCCCCGTACGGAAGGCAGATTCATCGCCGGACGCGATGCGATGACCCGGCCGTTCATGCCGTAAACGATGATACTTTCGAAGCTCTGCTGAATACCGATGCGCGAAGTGAGAAAGTAATGCAGCGCGGCGGGGTCGCGTAAGTGCGAACCCTCGACGTTGCCGGCCAATTCGCTCAAGGCGGCACGCGCCAGACGGATTTGCTTGTCGATGTCCGCGGCGACACGTCCCGTATAGTCTTCGTGCTGCGTGACGGTAGAGGCCAGGACAGTACGTTCCGACAGCGTCGACTGCAGACTGGTGACCAATACGATGCCGATGGCGGCCAATATAGCGGCCGCCAAAGCCGTGCGGCCCTTTAGCGTTCTGAGCAAAACTACTCCCGACAATTCAAGCCTTGCGCGCGCAAGGCTCCATTACGATTCTTCTAT
>DATEEW010000062.1:0-3076 GCA_035280965.1 Burkholderiales bacterium | reverse complement strand
CTACGCCAATGGCGCCATTCATCTGGGCCATTTGGTGGAATACATTCAAACCGACATCTGGGTGCGGTTTCAGAAAATGCAGGGGCATGAGGTGCATTATGTCGGCGCGGACGATACGCACGGCACGCCGATCATGCTGCGCGCCGAAAAAGAGGGGATCACGCCCGAAGCATTGATCGCGCGCGTCCATCAAGAACATGCGCGCGATTTTTTCGGCGGCTTGGACAAAATCGATCGCGGTGAGCTCGGCGGCTTTTATGTGGGCTTCGATCATTACTACAGCACCCACAGTGCGGAGAACCGCCGCTTTTGCGAAGACATCTATCGTGCCCTCGAAGCGCGTGGTTTGATCGCACGCCGCTCAGTGGAGCAGTTCTACGACCCGGTCAAAGAAATGTTCTTGCCGGACCGCTATATCAAGGGCGAATGTCCGAAATGCGGCGCCAAGGATCAATACGGCGACAACTGCGAAGTCTGCGGCGCCACCTACGCGCCAACCGATTTGAAGAACGCCTATTCCACCGTGTCGGGCGCGGCGCCGATACGCAAGGCCTCGGAACATTATTTCTTCAAGCTCTCCGATCCGGCCTGCGTAAGTTTTCTGCGCCGATGGACGCGCGAATCCAACCGTCTGCAGCCCGAAGGCGCCAACAAAATGCAGGAATGGCTGGGCGCCGAAGGCGAGAACAAGCTATCTGACTGGGATATTTCGCGCGACCCACCCTATTTCGGTTTCCCGATTCCCGGCACCGACGAACAAAAGTTCTTTTATGTCTGGCTGGATGCGCCGGTCGGTTATTTCGGCAGCTTCGCCAACTATGCCGAAAAACAAAAAGCCAAAGGCCGCAGCATCGATGTGGATGCCTTCTTGCGCCCCGGTCACGACACGGAAATGGTCCATTTCATCGGCAAGGACATTTTGTATTTCCATGCCTTGTTTTGGCCAGCAATGCTGGAGCATTCCGGATATCGCACACCGACGCGTGTGTATGGGCACGGCTTCCTCACCGTCAACGGCGAGAAGATGTCGAAGAGTCGCGGCACCTTCATCACGGCGGAAAGTTATCTGGACCAAGGTCTGAACCCGGAATGGTTGCGTTATTACTATGCGGCAAAGCTTGGTTCGACCATGGAAGACCTCGACTTGAATCTTGATGACTTCATCGCGCGCGTCAACAGCGACCTGATCGGCAAGTTCATCAATATCGCGAGCCGCTGCGCCGGTTTTCTGAGCAAACGCTTCGAAGGAAAGCTGACCGATGCGCCGCTCGTTCCGACCGTCCAAGCCTCGCAGAACAGCGCTCACGAAATCGCCGCTGCATACGATAGCCGCGAGTACGGGGCGGCGTTGCGCGAAATCATGCGCCTCGCCGATGGCGTGAATCAGTTTGTCGATCACACCAAACCCTGGGAGTTGGCGAAAGATGTCGCCAGGACCGAAGAATTACATAGGGTCTGTACGCAAGCCGTTCAAGCTTTTCGCTTGCTGACCTTGTATTTGAAACCCGTCCTGCCCAAACTGGCACGCGACGTCGAAGCTTTCCTCAACATTTCGCCGCTGCAATGGGCCGACGCCAAACATCTGCTCGCCGCGGGCCATCGGATCAACTCTTACCAACATCTCATGACTCGTATCGACGTGAAACAAATCGAAGCGCTCACCGCGGCAAACAAGGAAAACCTGCAAGCTACGCAGGCGCCTGCTCCAGCCGAAGTCCAAAAAGATGACCGGATTTCAATTGACGACTTCGCCAAAATCGATCTGCGCATTGCACGGATCGTCAAAGCCGAGCATGTAGAGGGCGCCGCCAAATTACTCAAGCTGACGCTCGATATCGGCAGTGAAACGCGCACCGTGTTTGCAGGCATCAAATCGGCTTACGACCCGGCGCAACTCGAAGGTCGCCTTACGGTGATGGTCGCAAATCTCGCGCCGCGCAAAATGAAGTTCGGCATGTCGGAAGGCATGGTGCTCGCCGCATCCTTTGACAGTGCGGATGCCACCGCGAAAGAAACCGGCCTTTATATCCTCAGTCCCGACTCCGGCGCGCAGCCGGGCATGCGGGTCAAATAAAGAAAGAAAAAAGAATGGAAATTCCTATCCCGCTGATCGGCTGGTTCTACACGCTCGCCAGCATGGTGGCCATTACCGGCGGCGTCATCACCATGGTCAGCTTGCGTCGTGCCAGCCCGGCCGAACGGACGCTCGCGCGCCGCAATGCGCTGACCGATTATTTAATGTTCGCCGTCTGGATTGCCGGTCTGGCCGGTGGCGGTGGCGTGCTCATGCATAAAGTTTGGGCGCTCTACGTGCTCGAATTGTTTTGCTACGCTCTTATCGTGATGACGTGCATTTCGATTTACAACCGGTACCGCGACGTCCAACGTCATGCCCAAACCGAGCACGTCAACTGGCTGGCCGCGCTGGGCGGCTTCGCGATGGTTGGCATTCCGGTCGTGCTCATCGCCTATCTCACGATTGCCACCTTGCGCAGCGAAAGCGTGCGTGCCACCTTCCTGCCCTAAGAACCTATCTCCCCACTCCCCATGAGCCGCGTTGCTCGCACAAAGCGAATGGATGCTACGCTGCAGACCCACAGCAATAGCCATCTATTGCAAGGGGCCGCAACGCAGACGCCGCTTTTGGGCAGCAGATCGCCTTGGTGGTCGCAGCCACGCGGCGTGAGGAGATAGGTTTTATGGCCTTACACCTCGTTATCCGCGGCATCGTTCAGGGTGTTGGCTATCGCGAGTCCCTATGCCGCGAAGCCGATCGGCTCGGTATAAAAGGCTGGGTACGCAATCGAATCGATGGCAGTGTCGAAGCGGTAGTCGATGGCGATGCGGCAGCGCTTCAAACCATTGTCGAATGGGCGCGGCGCGGCCCACCCGCAGCACGCGTCAGTCACCTCCATAGCGAGTCTTGCGAAGCACTTGAGTCTTCCCACCTGGGATTCCAGCGCCGCCCTACTCAATAATCGGTCTCTGGCCTCCCTAAGCGTCTCCTTGGGTGTAGGGGTGTGACCTTTGCCGCTGCGCCCTACTCATTCCGCACCCAGAATGCCGCACCTGGAAA
>DATEEW010000061.1:0-2695 GCA_035280965.1 Burkholderiales bacterium | reverse complement strand
CCAATAAAGCGGCGCATTCCAACGTTGCGCGCAGACCGCATCCCAGCCGGCGGATAACCAAAACTGCGGCCTCGAATAACCTTCCGCCTCGATGAATTGCACGTATTCGCCGTTGGTCACAGGACGCGAGGCAAGCTTGAAGGGTTGCAAATAAGCGCGATGGCGCGGCCCTTCGTTATCGAATGCGAAGCGCGCGCCTTCGTGACCGAAACTATGCAAACCACCCGAGAAACTCAGCCACTCCAGAGGTTGCGCTTGGTGATGCCCATTCGGACGCTCATCATTGCGATAGGCCGGATGAGTGGGATTGCAACCGAAAAGATGTTTGATATCGGTGAGCAGCAGTTCTTGATGTTGTTGTTCGTGATGCAAACCGAGTTCAATCACGCACGCCACTTCCGCACAGACGCCGCGCCCAAGAAAATCGAGCATTTGCTGATCGATGGCGCAACGATAGGCGCGGATGTCGCGCAATCCGGGACGCGTCAACAAACCGCGATGCGGCCGCGAGTATTGCTCGCCCACCGACTGATAGTACGAATTGAACAGCACGCGATACTGTTCATCGAAAGGACGGTAGTCCGGAATCTGTTTTTCGAGTACGAAGGTTTCGAAAAACCAGGTTGTATGCGCCAGATGCCATTTGGCGGGACTGCAATCCGGCATCGATTGCACCGCGCAGTCTTCCTCGGAAAGCGGCGCGGCAAGGGCAGTCGTCGCCCCGCGCACACTCAAATATTGTTTTGCCAAGGGCGCGGAATCGACCGCGGTACTGGAAACCAGTCGTGCGTAGGCGGGCATGACGCCTCCTGGGCCGGGTGGGTCTAGCTTGGGTGCAAGGCGGATGCCCGCGGACGCTGACACTATTCCTCGGACGCCGGGAAAGCTTACTCCTCTTTTGCCGCCCGCATGACACGTTGAATCAGCTCGGCGCTGAAACCTCGGCTTTGCAGAAAACGTTGTTGCTTGGCTCGCTCCAGAGCGTCGGACGGCGCAGTGCCAAAGCGTTTTGACCAGGCCGCATAAGCGCGGTCGAATTCGGATTCTTTTAAATCGGCGGTAATGCGGTAGACGGTGGTGTCCGCCACCCCTTTTATCCGCAATTCATGTGCAATGCGCGCCCCGCCGAATTTGCGTGCCAACGTGTGTGCGCGGGCTTCGGCATAACGCTGATCGGACAAAAGCTTACGGCGCTCGAGATCGTTTAGCAGGGTTTCGATCTCGGCGCCGTCGTCGCCATCTTCGGTGTGTGGGCTCAACTTGCGCGCCAGTTCGGCGCGGCTGTGTTCTCGTCGCGCGAGCAACGCAATCGCGCGCCCGCGTAACGACAACGGTTTTCTCATTTCACTTCGACGGTCTCTGCGGCAGCGACCGGGTTATTCACGCCGACCTTCTCGCGCACCAGCGCTTCGATTTCGGCTGAGAGTTCAGGACGTTCGCGCAAATATTCGCGCGCGTTGTCCTTGCCTTGACCGATACGGTCTTTTTTGTAGCTGTACCACGCACCGGATTTTTCCACGATGTCGTGTGCAACGCCCAGTTCCAGGATTTCGCCTTCGCGCGAAATGCCTTCGCCGTACAGAATGTCGAAAATCGCTTCACGGAAGGGCGGCGCGACTTTGTTTTTCACCACTTTGACGCGCGTCTCGTTGCCGACGACTTCATCGCCCTTCTTGATCGAACCGATGCGACGGATATCCAGGCGTACCGAAGCGTAGAACTTGAGCGCATTGCCGCCGGTGGTGGTTTCGGGACTGCCGAACATCACGCCGATTTTCATGCGGATCTGGTTGATGAAAATCACCAGGGTATTGGTACGTTTGATGTTGCCGGTGAGTTTGCGCAGCGCCTGACTCATCAGGCGCGCTTGCAGACCGGGCAGCGAATCGCCCATTTCGCCTTCGAGTTCCGCTTTGGGAACCAGCGCGGCGACCGAGTCGATCACCACGACGTCGATGGAACCCGAACGCACCAGCATGTCGGCGATTTCCAGGGCCTGTTCGCCGGTATCCGGTTGCGAAATCAGCAGATCGTTGATGTTGACGCCGATTTTCTGGGCGTACTGGGGATCGAGCGCGTTTTCCGCGTCGATGAAGGCGGCGGTGCCGCCCATTTTCTGGATCTCGGCGACGACTTGCAGCGTCAGCGTCGTCTTGCCGGAAGATTCCGGTCCGTAGATTTCCACCACGCGACCGCGCGGCAAGCCGCCGACGCCCAGCGCGATGTCCAGGCCAAGCGAGCCGGTGGACACGACCTGCACGTCCTGCACGGCGTTGGAATCCATGCGCATGATCGAGCCCTTGCCGAACTGCTTCTCGATTTGCGCGAGCGCAGCGGACAGCGCCTTGGATCGGTTTTCTTCCATCATGTTGCTGAGGTCCTTATCTGAATGCACGGTATTCTCCCATGAACGAATTGGATGCGAAGCTCCTACGCCGTGGAGTGTGCGGCCGGCGGTGGCTCAATAGGTGAGCCGGGCGGACTATAACATGCGTCCTGGGAATTAATACAGTACTTTTGGCCGAGGGACCTGTTTTTTTATCAGGGGGTGGGTTTTAGCCGACGCTAGGCCGCCTGCCGCAGTTGAACCGGAATCCGGCGCGGTCCATGGGCACCCTTGAAAGCGCCGAAGCGCCCGGCGATTGCGCCTTCGCAATGAAGGCAGCGGCCCTGTTCATCCAATTTGTACCCGAGG
>DATEEW010000060.1:0-19317 GCA_035280965.1 Burkholderiales bacterium | reverse complement strand
CCATCTGCAATTTCGCGCGGCGCGGGCTTCCACGCGTGGCCGTAGACGATTTCGAAGGTGGCCGGAATACGGCCTTCTCGCGCCATGGCGGCATAGCGTGTCGTCATTTGCGCCCAGCGGCCTTTCGCGGTCAGCGCGCGGCGGCGACCGCGATGCGCGTTGACTTGTCCAGTGGCACGCAATTCGCCGAGCATGGCCGGAACATTACTGTAAGTGAGCGTCAGCATTTCCATATCCATGACCGGCTCGGCAAAACCGCTCGCCACCATCATGTCGCCCAAATCGTGCATGTCGATAAAAGGATGCACATGAGGAAACGGGTCCTCTCCGAACGCAGACCGCAATTCCTTCAGCGTATCGGGTCCGTAGGTAGTAAACATCACCAATCCGCCTACCCGCAGGGCACGCTGCCATTCCTTGAAACAGGCCAGCGGATCGTCGGCCCAGGCCAAACTGAGATTGGACCAGAGCAAATCGCAACTCCCTGGCGCGAAAGGCAGATGCGTCATATCGGCCGCTACCCAATGCTCCCGGGGCGAATGAAACACGCCCCGCAGACGACCCAGCCAATTTGCCGGAGCGCGCGCATGCCGCAACGCATTGAAGGAACTGTCTACCCCGTGAATAACCGCGTCCGGATAACGCTGGCGCAGGTGCAAAGTGGCGCTGCTGGCGCCGCAACCGGCGTCGACGATGCGTTGAGGTTCGAGTTTGATGTATTGCAACCGCTCGGCGAGGCGATTTTCCACTTCTCGCGCCAGAACATCCGGCCCGCTCGTGGCCTCAAATCCGCGCCGCGCCGCAGCGCGGTCGAGCCAGCGATCCATCAACCTGCCGGCGATAGATCGAGTTTGGTCATCAAGGCACGATCGGCGTCGGCCTCCGGATTTCCCGTGGTAAGGAGTTTTTCGCCGTAAAAAATGGAGTTCGCGCCGGCGTAGAAACACATTGCTTGTACGGCTTCGTGCATTTCCTGCCGACCGGCTGAAAGACGCACATAACTGCTGGGCATGGTGATGCGCGCCACCGCGATGGTGCGCACAAATTCCGTCCAGTCGAGCGGCTCGCTATTCGCCAAAGGGGTGCCGGGCACAGGAACGAGGTTGTTGATCGGCACCGATTCAGGCGGCACGTCCATGCTCGCCAATTGCGCGATCAAACCGGCGCGCTGTGCGCGCGTCTCGCCCATGCCAACGATACCGCCGCAGCACACGTGCATTCCGACTTCGCGCACTTTTTCCAGCGTATCGAGACGATCGTCGTATTGCCGCGTGCCGATCACTTCGCCGTAGAACTCGGGCGCGGTATCGAGATTGTGATTGTAATAATCCAGCCCCGCGTCTTTCAACTGCTCAGCCTGACCGTCGCGCAATAAACCGAGCGTGGCGCAAGTTTCCATGCCCAAGGCCTTCACCGCGCGAACCATTTCCAATACCGGGTCCAAATCCTTTTGTTTGGGACCGCGCCACGCGGCACCCATGCAAAAGCGCGTTGCGCCTTTACTTTTCGCCGCCTGGGCTGCGGCGAGCACATCGTCAAGCGGCAGCAGGTCTTGGTTCGTCACGCCGGTGTCGTAACGCACTGATTGCGGACAGTAGCCGCAATCTTCCGGACAACCGCCGGTTTTGATCGACAGCAGCGTCGAGAGCTGCACTTTTGTGGGATCGAATTGTTCGCGGTGAATGGTGTGCGCGCGATACAGCAATTCGTTGAAAGGCAAAGCGTATAAAGCTTCAACGGCGATGCGGGTCCAGCGGGCTGCAGGTGCATCGTGGCGCGCGGACGTTTTGGGGACGGGAATCAGAGTCTCATGCATACCTAGAGCCTATCTCATAATTCCGCATGAGTCGCGTTGCTCGCTCAATGCGGATGGCTGCTAGGCGCGGACCCGCAGCAATAGCTATTCTATTGCAAGAGGCCGCAACAACACAGACGCCGCTTTTGAGCGGCAACCCGGAGGGGCCGGGCTATTTGCCGCCTTGTCTGTTGCCTCCTCCTAATTTGAGTGAATCAAATTTCGTCGTCGGCGCCTTGTCAAGACGACAAATAGCCTCGGTCGCGGCCATGTGGAATTATGAGATAGGCTCTGGGTGTCCCTTCGGCTGCGTAGCCTGTCAAACCTGAAACTTTCATGGGCCATTTTCAAAATATCGCGCGGCGTGGCGCGGCCTTCTTGAGTGCCTTGTTGACGCAAGACTGCGCGCTGTGCGCCGCGCCCAGCGGTCCACGGTTTTTATGCGAACCCTGTACCCGCGATCTGCCGTGCAGCGACGACGTCTGCCCTCAATGCGCCAACCCCAGTCCGGGAGGGCAAGTATGCGGAAGCTGTTTGACGCAAAGCCCGCACTACGACGCCACGACCGCATTGTGGCGCTATGAATTTCCGCTCGACCGGCTGATCGTCGCGTTGAAATACGGCGAAAGGTTGGCCTTCGCCGCCTACTTCGGACAAACGATGGCAACAACCGTCGTAGGCAGAAAAGTCGATTTGGTGGTCCCGATGCCTTTACACCCCGATCGTTTGCGTGAACGCGGATTCAATCAAGCCGTCGAGATTTCCCGCAGCGTGTCCCGACTGCTTGGAATCCCGCAACGAACGGATGCGTTGATCCGCGTGCGCGATACAGCTTCGCAAGCGGAGTTACCGCTGGCCGAACGCACGCGCAACATGCGGGACGCCTTTTTATGTCTATCCGATTTGAAAGATTTGTCTGTAGCGCTCGTGGACGATGTGATGACCAGCGGCGCGACATTGAACGAAGCTGCACGCGCTTTGAAGCGTGCCGGCGCGGCACATGTAGAAAACTGGATCGTCGCTCGAACTGTTTTGAAAGAATGATCGACCTGGTCCTTTACGAGCCGGAGATTCCGCCCAACACCGGCAATCTCATCCGCCTCGCCGCCAACAGTGGCAGCCGATTGCACTTGGTGAAACCGCTGGGTTTTCAAATCAGTGATCGCGCCCTCCAACGGGCGGGCCTCGATTACGACACGCTCGCCGACGTGACGGTGCACGAAGGTTGGTCCGAATGCCGAGCCTATTTCGCCGAGCGCAGACTCTATGCGCTCAGCACACGAGGCACGCGCCTTTACACCGATGTCGCGTATGCAGAAAACGACGTGTTGATCTGCGGTCCCGAAACGCGCGGCTTGCCTGAAGCTGTGCTCAATGAATTTCCTGCCGAGCAAAGACTGCGGCTACCCATGTTGCCGCAAAGCCGCAGCCTCAATCTTTCCAACGCCGCCGCCATCGTAGTGTACGAGGCGTGGAGACAACTGGGATTCAAGGGTGGGCGCTAGCTTTGCAATTCACCGCGGGGAAGACTACATTGGGCGCCAGGCTCAATAAGTAGAACAAAACCCGCATCGCCATGAACTGGCTTTTCGCTTTCATCCCCGCGACGATGTTGCTCTCCTACCTGGAAGCACCCGCGCCTTGGGTGTTCTTTTCGGCAGCGCTCGCCATCGTTCCCGTCGCACGCCTCATCGTGCTTTCGACCGAACAGCTTGCGACTTATACCGGCAGTACGGTCGGCGGCTTGCTCAATGCCACTTTCGGCAACGCGCCGGAACTGATCATTGCGATTGTCGCAATGCGCGCCGGGTTGCTCGACATGGTGCGCGCTTCACTGGCTGGGGCGATTCTGGTCAATCTACTGCTCGCTATGGGAATTGCATTCGTGCTGGGCGGGCTGCGCCACCATACGCAACCCTATAACCACGATGCGGCACGCAACTACGCGTCGATGATGTTGCTCGCGACGCTCAGTCTCATCATGCCAAGCGCTTTCAGCCGCTTTCTCGCGCCCGAGGACACCGTGCGCGTGACAGCATTGCTCAGCGTCGGCCTCGCCTTTGTTTTGCTCGCCGTGTACGCCCTGTATTTGGTCTTTATGCTGAAGACGCATCCCGAAGAATTTGCTGCGCAGCAAGACGCGCACGAGGAAAAATTGGAAACGCGTTGGAGCCGATCGCGCGCCATCGCTGGATTGCTGGCGGCGTCGGTCCTCGCGGCGTGGATGAGTGAATACCTAGTCGCTGCGGCTGAGGGCACCGGCACGGCGCTCGGCATGTCGCATGTCTTTATTGGTATCGTGTTGCTCGCCCTTGTCAGTGGCGCCGCCGAGGCAAGTTCCGCTGTTGCGATGGCTTGGCGCAACAAGATCGATCTCGCGGTCGGCATCGCGATGGGCAGCTGCATTCAGATCGCGCTCTTCGTCGCGCCGGTGCTAGTACTCGTGAGCTACTTCATTGCGCCCGAACCGCTTAATCTGTCGTTCAGCCGCGCGGAAGCGGGCGCGCTTTTCATCGCCACGCTGGTCGGCGTATTGCTGGCAGGCGAAGGGCGCGCGAATTGGTATCGCGGGGTGCAACTCGTGGCGATGTATCTCGTCATCGCCCTCATGTTCTACGTCATGCCGGTGCCCGTATGAGCCTTCGTGTTCTAGACCCGATCGATCGCGTTTCGGAAATCATTTTCGGTCTATTGATGGCGCTGACCTTCAGCGGTTCGCTCAACGTGGCGACTGACGGGCAGGAGGAAGTGCGCACCATGATGTTGACTGCCCTCGGCTGCAACCTGGCGTGGGGACTTGCCGATGCCGTAATGTATTTGATGAGGACATTTACCGAACGTACTCGCAACCACGCGCTGTACGCGCGATTGCAACGCGCGGATGCCGTCGAAGGACGGAGCGTCATCGCGGAAGTAATACCGGATGGTCTGTCGGCTGTGGCCGGCGACGAAGCGCTCGAAGCGTTACGCCGCCGCGTGCTTGAAACCCCTGTTACTGCGTTGCGATCGCGTTTGGACCTTCAGGATTTATGGTCCGCGCTCGCGATTTTCTTCCTGGTTGTCCTCGCCACCTTTCCGGTCGTGATCCCCTTCATGATCGTGGATCGCCTTCCCCTCGCCATGCGCCTTTCAAATGGCGTATCGCTGGTGATGCTGTTCATCTGCGGCTGGATGTTGGCGCGCCATTCCGGCGGCGTACCTTGGCGGTTCGGTGCGGGGTTGGCGATGTTCGGTGCGATGCTCACCGCAGCGGTCATCGCGCTGGGCGGGTGAACGGCGGGGTAAAGTAGTGATCCGACGCGCATAGCAATGTGCGGAGAAGCATATGAATAGCTGGATGCGTTGGTTGCCCGGATTGCAGATGCTGCGCCAATACGAGGCCGCATGGCTGCCGCGCGACCTGATGGCCGGGCTGGTGCTCACCACCATGCTGGTTCCCGTCGGCATCGCCTACGCGGTGGCTTCTGGCGTGCCTGGAATCTACGGTTTGTACGCAACGATCATTCCGCTAATCGTCTACGCGATATTCGGACCCAGCCGTATTCTGGTGCTGGGTCCGGATTCTTCTCTGGCCGCCGTGATTCTCGCCATCGTACTGCCGCTATCTGGCGGCGATCCCGCACGCGCCGTGGCGCTCGCCAGCACGATGGCGGTGGTCTCGGGGCTGGTATGCATACTCATCGGCGTGATGCGACTGGGCTTCGTCACCGAACTGCTATCCAAACCTATCCGGTATGGCTACATGAACGGTATCGCGCTCACCGTGATGATCAGCCAGTTGCCCAAACTCTTTGGTTTCTCGATAGACGGCGTAGGGCCGCTGCGCGATCTGCTGCAAATCGGCCAGTCGATCATGGGTGGCGAGGTCAACTGGACCGCGTTCGCTATCGGCGGGGGCACGCTCGCGGCGATTCTGTTGCTTAAACGTTTCGAGCGTGTGCCGGGCATTCTCATCGCCGTCGTGGTCGCAACCATTGTGGTCGGTGTATTCGGTTTCGATGAAAGCGCGGGCGTGAAAGTGCTCGGTCAACTGCCGCAGGGCCTGCCCTCTTTCGCGCTACCGTGGATCGGCTTCGATGCGCTGACTGAAGTAATCATCGGCGGTTGCGCAGTGGCCATGGTGGCTTTCGCCGATACCAGCGTGCTGTCGCGCACCTACGCGGCCAAGTTGCGTACCCCTGTCGATCCGAATCAGGAAATGATCGGTCTGGGCGCCGCGAATCTTGCCGCGGGATTCTTCCAGGGCTTTCCGATCAGCAGCAGTTCGTCGCGCACACCGGTGGCCGAAGCGGCAGGCTCGAAAACACAACTCACCGGTGTGGTCGGCGCGGTGGCCGTCGCCTTGCTGCTGATCTTTGCGCCCAATCTGCTGCAATACCTCCCTAACAGCGCGCTCGCCGCCGTCGTAATTGCCGCAGCGATCGGCCTGTTCCAGTTCGCCGATCTGCGTCGCATCTATCGCATTCAACAATGGGAGTTCTGGCTATCCATGGCCTGCTTCGCCGGTGTCGCCGCCTTCGGCGTTATTCCCGGTATCGGATTAGCGATCCTCATTTCCGTCATCGAATTTTTATGGGACGGATGGCGGCCTCATTACGCCATTATGGGTCGTGTGGACGGCATCCGCGGCTATCATGACATCAAGCGTTATCCGGAGGCGCGTCGCGTCCCCGGTTTGGTGCTGTTCCGCTGGGATGCACCGCTCTTCTTTGCCAATGCCGAACAATTCCACCAACGCGTGCTCGATGCCATAGCGGAATCGCCCACGCCGGTGAAACGCATCCTCATCGCCGCAGAGCCGGTCACCAGTATCGACGTGACGTCGGCGGATATGCTCGACGAACTCGAACGGCACTTGAGAAACTCGGGCATAGAGTTGCGATTCGCCGAACTGAAAGATCCAGTGAAGGACAAGCTCAAACGCTTCGAACTCTTCGAACGTTTCGGCGCCAACAACTTTTATCCTACGGTCGGCGCCGCAGTCGATGGATATCTGGCCGACCATGGCGTGGATTGGAAACCTTGATTTCGGTGCGTCAGCCACTCTCAAAAAATAATCTTGTGAAGGTAGCAGGGCGCGCTTTATTCGCCTTTCGGATCGCGCGCCAGTAGCTGCACCACCGCCTCACGAGCAGGGACATTGCGGAAGAGTACGTCGCACACCGCACTGGTGATAGGCATATCAATACCGAGCGATTGCGCTCGACGTTCGACTTCGAGCGAGGTGTTGACGCCCTCGGCGACATGGCCGAGTTGCTTGAGAATATCTTCGAGTTTCTCACCCCGCCCGAGCCCGAGGCCAACGGTACGGTTGCGCGAAAGATCCCCGGTACAAGTGAGAATGAGATCGCCGACCCCGGTCAGGCCCATGAAGGTTTCGGCTTTGCCGCCCAGGGCGATGCCCAATCGCATGATTTCGGCCAAGCCGCGCGTGATCAATGCCGCGCGCGCATTCAAACCCAGGTTCATGCCATCCGCAATGCCGGTGGCGATAGCCATCACGTTCTTCACTGCGCCGCCGACTTCGACGCCGACCAGGTCGTCGCTAAAATAAACCCGCAGGCGCGGTTGATGCAGCTTGAGCGCGAGTTCGCGTGCAAATCGGTGGTCGTGCGCAGCCAGCGTCAACGCGGTCGGTTTTCCGGCCGCCACTTCAGCTGCGAAACTCGGACCGGAAAGCGCAGCGCAAGGAGCGCTCTCACCCAACACCTCGGCCACCACTTGATGAGGCAACAAACTGGTCGAGGCTTCAAAACCTTTGCATACCCATACTAGTGGCGTGGCGTTGCCGACCGCGCGCACTTGCTGCGCCATTTGGCGCAAGCCTGCAGTCGGCGTCGCGACTAATACGACCTCGGCCTGCGCGATGCAATCGTTTATTTGATCGTAGACCTCGATCCCATCGGGCCACAACGCATCAGGCAGGAAACTGCTTCGATGTGTGGCTCTTAATTGCTCGCGCAATTCAGGCTCGCGCTCCCACACACTGATCTGGTGTTGTTCGCTCAGCGCAATGGCGAGGGCGCTACCCCAGGCACCGGCGCCTAATAAACCGATTTTCAAAGGCCCCACACTTGTTGAATGCGGACATACCCGCCGCTGCCATCGGCATGGCGCACACGCGCCCATCCGCCCTTGGAGTCAAGCAAATCGAGCACAACACCCTGCTGCCCCTGAAACACCACCGGCGACTGCTCTTCGGCACGTTCGCGCACGATCGCGGTCGATGCCGTCACAATAACCGTGCGCTTGTCCGAAAGCGCTTTGCGTTCGACCCACGCCAGCGCGCCGCTGGAGTCGCGCACTTTGGTCCATGCACTGTCGGTGGAAATGATTTCAACCGGCAAATCGCGACTCACCACGAAGATTTTGGTGCCGCGCGTGGAGGGCACGTCGTAAAACACGGTCGCCTGCTCGCCGATCGATCGAAACTCCGCCGCCGCCACGCCGCCATACAACGCGGCGAACGCGAAAAGAGATCGCGACAGCGATGTCTTAATGCGCGATTTCGATCTTTGGACCATCGTCGCTCTTCTTGGACTGACGCGCCGCGTACATGCCTTCGAAATTGACCGGCGCGAGATGGATCGGGGGGAACCCTGCACGCGTCACCAAGTCGGCGATGGTTTCGCGCGCATAGGGGAAAAGAATCGTGGGGCAGGCGATACCGAGAACCGGATTGATCTCATTCTCGGGCACGTTGCGGATTTGGAAAATACCGGCTTGCGACACTTCGACCAGAAATAGCACCTTGTCTTCTTTTTTTGCGGTCAGCGTCGTTTTGATAAACACTTCATACAAGGCTTCGTTGATGCGCTTGCCATCAGTGAGCAAGTGCACTTCGAACTGCGGCTGGCCGCTTTCCATGAACACTTCCGGCGCATTGGGCACTTCCAGGGAAGCGTCCTTGAGATACACCTTTTCAATATTGAACACCGGCTGCTGTTGCTGCTCGCTCATATAAAACTCCGTAGAAAACTCCGTTGAATTATTACGCCAGTAGCGGATCGAGTTGGCCCGCCCGGTCGAGCGCGGCCATATCGTCGTAACCGCCGATATGCCGATCGCCGATCCAGATTTGCGGCACCGTGCGACGACCGCTTTTTTGCATCATTTCCTCGCGTCGATGCGGCTCCAGATCGACGCGAATCTTTTCGAACTCAACCACACCCTTGGACTTCAGCAATTGCTCGGCGCGGCGACAATACGGACACCATTCAGTTGCATACATCACAATCGTCGGCACGGCGCTATTCCTCTATTTGGCCGTGGGCAAGCCCGCGTCGCGCCAAGCTGCCAGGCCGCCTTCCAGGGAAAGCGCGCCCTCATATCCGAGTTTTTTCAACAAGGTTGCGCCAGCCCCCGAGCGCATCCCTTTTTCGCATACCAGGATGACGGGCTTTTTCTTGTATTTCTGCAATTCTTCCGCCCGTGCCTGCAAATCTTTCAAAGGAATATTGCGGGCATTGAGGATATGCCCGGCTGCGTAGGCCTCGGGGTCGCGTACATCAACCACCACCGCGTCCTGCTTATTCATCATTAAGGTCGCATTCAATGACGAAACCGAACTGCCGCCACCGCGACGAAGCGCCGGCCAAACAAGCATACCGCCGCTAATTAATGCCAATCCAACCCAGTGAATATTGTCGATCAGGAATTTCATGTGTACCGATGCCGCCGGACAAGGCCGGCCAGATGTTTAATGAATTCGGCCCGCAGTTTGCTTAAACAGACCGTGCTTTAGCCTGGCGCAATCCGCGCAAGGGTCGTGAAGCCGCGTATTATAGAAGTAATTGCTACTGCCACTCGCGCCTACATATCAATGAAGAAGCTAGTCCTGCTTCGGCACGGCGAAAGCCTGTGGAATCGTGAAAATCGCTTTACCGGTTGGGCGGATGTGCCCCTGACCGAAAAAGGCGAGATAGAGGCCAGGGAGGCCGGCCGTTTATTGCAGGCCGAGGGCTTCGTTTTCGATAAAGCCTATACCTCGTTGCTCAAGCGCGCGGTCAAAACCTTATGGCTGGCGCTGGAAAGCATGGACCAGATGTGGCTTCCCATCGAACATTCTTGGCGGCTCAATGAACGTCATTACGGTGCCCTGCAAGGTCTGAACAAAGCCGAAACCACAGAGAAATTCGGAGAGCAGCAAGTCTTGCAATGGCGACGCAGCTATGACGTGCCTCCGCCCGCGTTGACTCCGGACGACCCTCGCAATATCGCCGACGACATTCGCTATCGGGACATGAATCCTGCAGATATTCCGCTTACCGAATGTCTGCAAGATACCGTCCACCGCTTTATGCCACTGTGGAACGAACAGATCGCCCCAGCCGTGGCGAAAGGTGAACGTATTTTGATCGTGGCACACGGAAATTCCTTGCGCGCGCTGGTGAAGTATCTGGACGAGCTGAGTAATGAAGCGATTGTCGGCGTGAACATTCCCACCGGCGCGCCGCTCGTCTATGAACTGGACGACAATCTGAAACCGATACGAAGCTACTATCTCGGCGATCAGGAAGCGATCGCCGCGCGCGCCAAACAAGTGGCAGAGCAAGGTAAAAAGCGCGCTTGAAACTCCGGTTGGCCGGCTTGGCCCTATTGTTGTGCTTGGGCGGGGCGCAGGCGAACGAAAAAGAAGATTTGCGCGCCTTGCGCGAACGCCTGGAGCGCTTGCGTTCTGAAGTCGCCAAATCCGAAGGGGTACGAACACAGGCGGCCGATGCGCTCAGGGCCTCCGAAACCGCCATTTCGGCCGCCAACCGCAGCTTGCGCGAGCAAATAGCGGCGCAAACCGATCTCGAAGCACAACTCAAAAGCCTGAATCAGGAAAGCCTGACACTGCAAAAAGGGTTGGACACCCGCCAGGCAGAGTTAGCCCGGCTGCTGTATGCGCGTTATGTGGGCGGCGAACCCTCGCTGCTTAAGGAGTTCCTGGGTGGCGAGGAACTGGGTAAACGCGACCGTGACCTGGTCTATCAAAATCGTTTGCTCAGCGCGCAGGCGCAAATGATTGCCGCCTTGCATCGGGATTTGGAACGCAGCCGAGCCGTCGAAACCGACTTACAAGCCAAACGGGCCGCACTGGACGAGGTGGAGACCGCACAACGGCGCGAGCGCGAAAATCTGGTGGCGCAAGCGCAAGAAAAACGGAAAGTGCTGGACCGACTGGCGAGCCAGATCAAGGCGCAGCGACATCAATTGCAAACCGTGCAGCGAGATGAGGCGCGGCTGGCGCGCCTCGTCGATCAATTGGCTAAGACATTGAAGGCGAAACCGAAGAAGGCTCCCACCCCGCGCAACGAGCGAGTGCCGGAATCTACCGGGGACGGCGGCGCGTTCGCTGCGTTAAAAGGTCGGCTTCGTTTGCCGGTTCGCGGGGAACTTGCGAGCCGTTTTGGAACTCCACGTCAAGACAGTGGTTTAGCGAGCAAGGGGGTGTTCATCCGAGCCCGCGAAGGCGAAGAAGTCAAGGCTGTTGCCGATGGTCAGGTCGTATTTGCCGATTGGCTGAGAGGATTCGGAAATTTGCTGATTCTCAGTCATGGTGGCGGCTATATGACCGTTTATGGCAATAACGAGTCAGTCCTCAAGCGCCTCGGTGATGAAGTTCACACCGGGGACGCGATAGCGACAGTAGGCGCCAGCGGCGGTAATGAGGCCGCGGGTTTATACTTTGAAATGCGTCATCAGGGGCGGCCTTTTGATCCTCTACCCTGGGTGTCGTTGCGTTAGAGTGATCAATCCTGCGTCCGGCATCATCCGGACCCCAGCAGCTTCGTGGAGCAGTTCCAAACATGAGCACTAAAGTCAAACACTTCGGTCTGGTATTCACCGGCGTCGTCGCGGGCGTTCTGCTTGCGCTTAGTTTTCTGGCCACCGCGCAACGTGAAGCGGAATATCCGCTGCCGCTCGATGAAATGCGCGCCTTCACGCGCGTTTACGGCGCGATCAAGGAAGGCTATGTCGAGCCGGTGGAAGACAAACGTCTGCTGACCGAAGCGATCAACGGCATGCTTGCGGGCCTCGATCCGCATTCGTCCTATCTCGATCAAGACGCGTTTAAAGAATTGCAGGCCAGCACGCAAGGCGAGTTCGGCGGGCTGGGTATCGAAGTGGGCATGGAAGAAGGCTTCGTCAAAGTCGTTTCACCCATTGAAGACACGCCAGCGTTTAAAGCCGGACTCAAACCGGGCGATTTGATTATCAAACTCGATGACACGCCCGTAAAAGGCATGAGCCTTGCGGACGCGGTGAAACGCATGCGCGGCAAACCGAAGACCCCCATCAAACTCACCGTTGTACGCAAAGGCGAGGCGAAGCCGCTCGAATTCACAGTGGTGCGCGACATCATCCGCGTCCAGAGCGTGAAATCGAAACTGGTCGAACCCGGCTACGGCTATGTGCGCGTAACGCAGTTTCAAAATCACACCGGCGAAGATCTGGTGAAACATTTGAACACACTGTACAAAAGCGGTCCGCTCAAGGGACTCGTGCTCGATCTGCGCAATGATCCCGGCGGCATTCTTGACGGTGCGGTCGGCGTATCCGCAGCGTTCCTGCCTCCTAAAGTTACGGTAGTGTCCACCGATGGCCGCGTGCCGAATGCCAAGCGCAAATTTATCGCGGCGCCCGAAGACTATTTGCGCGACAGCGGCGGCGATTATCTGAAAGGTTTGCCGCCCCAAGTGAAGAACGTGCCGATGGTCGTGTTGGTCAACGGTGGTTCCGCCTCCGCTTCGGAAATCGTTGCGGGTGCCTTGCAGGACTACAAGCGCGCGACAGTGATGGGTACGCAAACCTTCGGCAAGGGTTCAGTACAGTCGATCATTCCGCTGGGCAACGAAACCGGCATCAAACTCACGACTGCGCGTTACTACACGCCCCACGGCCGCATGATTCAGGCCAAAGGCATTACGCCGGATATCGGCGTGGAAGAACCGGGCTCACCTTCACGCATGGTGCGCGAATCGGATCTGCTCAAGCATTTATCCGGCGACGAAAAAGAAGATTTCGAGCGCGCACGCGCCGCCACCGAAGCGCAGGATAAGGACAGTACGCCAGCGAAGGATGAACCGCCGCAAAAACCGATTGAACTCGGTTCGGAAGATGACTTCCAGTTGAAGCAGGCGATCAACCATCTCAAAGGCCTGCCTGTGATAGCCCGCCTGGAAAAACCTGCTGCAACTACCGCGGCGGCAGTGCCGGTGGAGCCCGCTAAAAAGAATTAAGCGGAACCTCCGTTAAGGGCGGACAAGGCCTCCCCACTAAAGCCGGCGTACCATACGTCGGCTTTTTTATTTTTCGCGCATAACATTCCCAGGTCATGAACGACGAACAATTATTGCGCTACTCGCGGCATATCCTGCTGCCGGAAATGGGCGTTGAAGGGCAGGAAAAACTTTTGGCCGCAAGGGCTTTGATCGTCGGCGCGGGCGGCCTAGGTTCGCCGGCGGCGATGTACTTGGCCGCCGCAGGCGTGGGGCACATTACGCTCGCCGACGGTGATGACGTGGATTTCACCAATTTGCAACGGCAGATTCTGCATACCCAAGCCGCCGTCGGATCGAGCAAGGTCGAATCGGGCCGCCAAACCTTGGCGCGAATCAATCCCGAAATCCAAGTCGAGACGATCCATCAACGGTTGGAAGGTAGTGAGTTGGACGCGCGAATCGCTGCCGCCACGATCGTGCTCGATTGCACGGACAACTTCAAAACACGGCATGCGATCAATCGGGCCTGCGTCAAACATCGCAAGCCGTTGGTCTCGGGCGCCGCCATCCGCTTCGATGCGCAAATCAGCGTCTATGATATGCGCAAGGAAGATAGCCCCTGTTACAACTGCCTATTTCCAGAAGAAGGCGAAATCGAAGAAATGCGCTGCGCCGTCATGGGTGTTTTCGCGCCGCTGACCGGCATTATCGGCACCATGCAGGCCGCCGAGGCGATGAAAATCATCGCCGAAGTGGGGGAGAATTTATGCGGTCGCCTGCTGTTACTCGATGCCTTATCGATGAATTGGCGGTCCATCAAGCTCCGGCGGGACGAGGATTGCCAGGTCTGCGGCGCAAACCGTCAATAGGGCTTGAGTCCCATAGCGGCATTGCATAGCGCTGTTTAAGCTCCTCCCGCTGAAAAACCTATAGGGAGCACAATATGGAAAAGGCGGCATACCCGAAGTTTTGGCAATGGGCTGGTTGTCTCATCGCCGGCCTCCTATTGAGCGGCTGCGCCAGTTCGCCACCTCCAGCAACGTCGTCAGCAGACAGCCTTACGACGATCAGCAACACCCAAACGCTGAAACTGGGATATCGCGAAGATTCCGCGCCGTTCTCTTATAAATCGCCAACCGGCCAACCGGCCGGCTATTCCGTCGAGGTATGCAAGCGGGTCGCCGATTCGATTAAATCCCAACTGAAACTCGCCAAACTGGACATCCAGTGGGTGCCCGTTACTGCGGGCAATCGTTTTGACATGGTAACCAACGGTAATGTCGACCTGGAATGCGGATCCACCAGTCGTACCCTTGGCAGGGAAGAGCGCGTCAACTTCAGCTTGGGAACCTTCGTCGAAGGCGGAAGCTTCATTTCGCTAGCCGCCACACCGTTGCGTCGCGTGAAAGAATTGAACGGTCGGAAGCTTGGTGTGGTCCCCGGCACCACTACGGACGCCTCCGTGAAAACCCTGGCCTCTCGCGGAATCTCGCCGCAAATCGTTCACTTCGCCACGCACACCGAAGGGATCGCGGCTTTGCGCGAAAAACGTATCGACGCTTATGCCACCGATCGCCTGATTCTCATGGGCGAAGCCATCCTGGGGCAAAGCGGCAACTTCGTGCTGGCGGACGAATACATCTCCCTGGAGGTTTATGGGTTAGTCATGCGCCGCGATGCGAATTTTAGCCTGGCCGTCAATCGCGCCCTAGCGCAAATGTACCGCAGCGGCGAGATCGCCAATGTCTTGCAGCAGGTCTTCGGCAATCGCGCCGCTCCGTCCAATCTGCTCGAAGCGATGTTTGTGCTGAACGCGATACCTGAGTAACCCAAACTTTGAGTTGAATAAATAAGGGGGCGTCGGCCCCCTTATTTATTTTCCACATCGCAATAGCCGCTAAATCAATAGCGGCCATTGTTTCTCGTATTGTTCGCTAGGTTTCCGCTTGAATCCGCTTTTGACGTATTGATGCCAGCGACCCACCACAAAGCAGAGCATGAGGTTGGCTTGGGGCGCCAGATCCTCGGATTGGTTGCCCCCCTCTTCGGTCGCCGCGACCCGCAAACATTGTTTGAGACTGGCTTCCAGCCGGTCGTGCAATTGATTGATTCGCGCTTGCAGCCGGGGATTTTCATAAATCAGCACATCACCGATCAGCACACGGGTCATGCCCGGATTTTTTTCGGCGAAGGTCAGCAGCATCGCGAGGATGGCGCGCGCTTGCTTCAAACCATTGGGTTCTTCGGCAGTGATTTGATTCACCACGGTGAACAAGCTGTTTTCGATGAAGTCGATCAGGCCTTCGTACATTTGCGCCTTGCTGGCGAAATGGCGATAAAGCGCGGCCTCCGAAACATCCAGTCGCGCCGCCAACGCGGCAGTGGTGATCTTTTCCCCTTTCGGGTCCTGCAGCATTTCCGCCAGGATTTGCAGAATCTGCAGCTTACGTTCGCCCGGCTTCTTGGTGGCCATGCCTATTCTCCCTATGCTCCGCGGGCGTTATTCTACTCGTCTTAGGCGATGCCTGCGTGAGCGCTGGCTTACGCGCCCAGGCGGAGATTATCGAGTAGTCGCTGCAGATCTCGGAGATGATTGACCCGCGCATCCACGTAGGAAGGACGGTACATGCGCTGGTTGATCCACACTGTTCGAATGCCCAAACGATGCGCGGTATGAAGGTTAGCCAGCGTATCGTCCACCATCACAGTCAAATGCGGATTGAGCCGCTCGGCCCGTATCAGTTGCCTGAAGGCGGCGAAGGAAGGCTTGGGCAAATACTTCAAATGCTCGATCGCATAGACGCCGTCGAAACATCGTTCGATGCGCAGCAGCGCCATTACCGCTGCCACATACGCTGCCGGCGCATTGGAATACAGAATCTTCCGGCCAGGCAGGCGGCGCACAGCCGCAAGTGCCGCACGGTCGGCAACGACCATACGGTCCAGCGCCGGGAAACGATGCGTTTCTGCGAGGAAATGCGCTGGATTAGTGGCGTGATGCCGCATCAGTCCTGACAGCGTGGCCCCATAACGTTGCCAATATTGCGAACGCAAGCTACTGGCCGCGGCCTCGTCCAGTTGGAGATGGGTCTGGAGGTAGGTCGTCATGCTTCGATTGATATGCGGGAAGATATGCGGCGACGCGGCGTGCAGCGTATCGTCGAGATCGAAAAGCCAGGTTATCAACGCGAAAAGGATATGGGCTGCTAGAGTAAGCGAAGCTTAACGCAGCATTGAATAATGAGCCTTCTTTACACCCCGCTGTCCCGCTACTTCAGCCTCGAACAACTGATTCAGTCCGATACCGCCCTCGAACACGGCATCGAAAACAGGCCCCCGCCCCAGATCGTCGACAACCTTCGCCTGCTGGCGGCAGGTCTGGATGAGGTGCAGGACTTGCTCGGTCATGCGCTACAAATTTCCAGCGGTTATCGCTGTCCGGCGCTGAACGAGGCCGTGGGCGGTACAGCGCGCTCCCAGCATTGCCTGGGATTGGCAGCCGATTTCGATTGCCCCGCTTATGGCACGCCGATGGACGTCGCGCACGCCCTGTGGGATTCACCCATCCGTTTCGACCAATGCATTATGGAATTCGGCCGCTGGGTGCATCTTTCATTCACGCCGGAACCACGTAGGCGGATATTGACGATCTACGACACCGAGCAAGGCTATCTTGCTGGGCTAGTCGATCGCGACGGAAACCAGATCGCGTAGTTACCAAGTGGGTCCCCGCTTTCGCGAGGATGAATTCGCCGCTCGCTTTGCGCGCTCGCGAATTCACTTGCTCCGGATTAGCGTACCGACGCCTTCGTCGGTGAGAATCTCCAGTAGCAGGGCATGTTCGACGCGACCGTCGATGATGTGTACGCTTTTGACGCCGCTGCGAGCCGCCTCCAGGGCAGAAGAAATCTTCGGCAGCATGCCGCCCGAAAGCGTTCCATCCGCGACCAATTCGTCGACTCGTTTGGGCGTCAAACCGGTCAGCAGATTGCCGCTTTCATCCAGCACACCCGGCGTATTGGTCAACAGAACCAGCTTTTCCGCACGAAGAATTTCCGCCAGTTTCCCCGCCACTAAATCTGCATTGATGTTGTAGGACTCGCCGTCTATGCCCACGCCGATAGGCGCTACGACAGGAATGAAACCCCCTTCTTCCAGTGTCGAGATGACACTAGGATCTATGGAGGCGATTTCGCCGACTTGCCCGATATCGAGCATTTCCTCCGGCTTGTCTTTATTCGGCAACATCATTTTCTTGGCAACGATGAATGCGCCGTCTTGCCCCGTCAGGCCAACCGCCTTGCCGCCGGCTTGATTGATGAGCGTAACGATGTCTTTGTTTACCGCGCCCGCCAAAACCATTTCCACCACATCCATGGTCTCCGCATCGGTGACGCGCATGCCTTGAACGAACTCGCCTTTTTTACCCAACTTGGCCAGCACTTGTTCGATTTGCGGACCGCCCCCGTGCACCACCACCGGATTAAGGCCGATAAGCTTCAGCAACACCACATCGTGCGCGAAGGACTTCTGCAAATGCGGCTCCGTCATCGCATTGCCGCCGTATTTGACGACGATGGTTTTGCCGTGAAAGCGCCGGATGTAGGGCAGGGCTTCGGCGAGGATCTGCGCCTTTTGTGCGGCGGTCTGCTGGTTGACGGTCATTTCGATGCCTGAAACGGACGATGCGCGATTTTACGCGTCCGCAAAAAGAAAAGGGACCCAGACTGATCGGGTCCCTTTTCGCTGCCTCCAAGCGGCTTACTGAATCGTGATTTGCTTGGCTTTCTCCGTGGCGCGTTTGGGTAGCGTCAGTTCCAGCACGCCCTCGTTATAGCGGGCCTGGGTATTTGCCTGGTCGATTTCCTGACCGAGCCTGAAGCTGCGCGCTACTTTGCCGTAATAGCGCTCGCTATGGACGACGCGCCCGCCATTTTCCTTGGCTTCTTTTTCCTGCTTCACTTCAGCCGAAATCGACAACTGCTCGCCATCGATGGTGACATGAATGTCTTCCTTCTTTACCCCGGGGATTTCAGCCTGCACACGATAGGCGTTTTCGTCTTCGACGACCTCGACTTTCATGCGCTGGATGGATTGCTGCAATCCCTCGCCGACTACAGGGCGAACAAAAAAGCCCTTGAACAAATCATCGACGATATCGCCGAAAGGGTCACCGTAACGCTGTAAATTGGCCATGACTATCTCCTATGATTGCGGGGCCGCGCCCCTATACCCGCAAAATGGGGCGCCCCCGAACCATTTCAAGCCCCTCCGAGAGTCTCTGTGAGCGCGCGCTGACCAGTGGAGTCGCCCGCCTGTTTTTCAAGAGGCGAGCGAAAAATCAATAGGTTTTATAGGCCAGATATTTTCCCGACATGGTGATGCTGACGCGATCCCCATTCGGGTCCTTCAAGCGCTGCAAATCCATTTTGAAGTCGATCGCGCTCATGATGCCGTCGCCGAATTCTTCGTGGATGAGTTCTTTGAAGGTGGTGCCGTATACATTCACCAGTTCATAAAAACGGTAGATCAGCGGATCGGTAGGTACGCTGGTCGGCAAGGAGCCTTTATAAGGCACTACTTGCAGCCACTTGCGCTCCGCTTCGCTCAAACCGAACAGTTCACCGAGAATGCCGGCCTGTTCTTGCGTAAAAGTCATCTGCCCCAGGCAGCCCGCCGTCACCCACTCCTTACTCAGGCCGACCTTCGCGGCAATGTCGGACCACTTCATGCCCTTGGAGACCTTGGTGGCGATGATCTTTTCGGTGACTTCCATACGGCTCATTCTCTTTCTCCTTCGTGTACGTTGCGGATTCAGTGAAATCCGGGTTGGGATTTTGGATGGCGCTAGGCGCTCTTGCTGCGAGTGATCAAGGGCAGCACGCTTGCGGAATTCGGCGGTTCAGGTTCGTCCGCAGCCATTCCCGGCTCGACCACCAGAGGAAGCGCAGGCGCGCGGCCATGCGACAGTTCCTTCGATCGCAAAACCAGAAAATCAACGAGGTGATTGCGAATGCGGTAGTACTGGGGATCGTGATGTAGCGTCGCGCGCTGACGTCCGCCGCTACCCCGGCGCGGCATGGTGTTGCGCACGATCTCGGCAATGCGCGCCTGCGGACCGTTGCTCATCAGCAAGATGGTGTCCGAGAGAAGAATCGCTTCATCCACATCGTGCGTGATCATGAACACGGTTTGCTGCGTTTCCGCGCAAATTCGCAGCAACTCGTCCTGGATCGTGCCGCGCGTCAATGCGTCGAGCGCTCCAAAGGGTTCGTCGAGTAAGAGCATCTTGGGCTGAATGGCGAAGGCGCG
>DATEEW010000059.1:0-12715 GCA_035280965.1 Burkholderiales bacterium | reverse complement strand
GGATACGAACTCCGAGTTCGCTCTGGGCTCGCGCGGAGGCTCGCCCGTTTACGCGGCAAGATGTGCGCAGGCACACATCCTAGAAACCCCGCGCAAACTCTCATCTCCACCAAACAACGGCCCTTCACGGGCCGTGTTTTTTTGGGAGAGCAGGGAACGATCGAATAACAATAAGTTTCAAGGCGCGGTGGTTTCGTTTAATTTTTTTCATGAGGCCCTGTGCCTCATGCGTTCGTGCCTTAACGGTTCAACTGTAACTAGACGGACAACCTGTGCGTATTGTTGAAATTTGTAACACGCCAATATTAGACCACTATTCAAAGCGTGATGGCGGCTGCGAACGAGCCACTTGGTGGCGGCCGGTTAGGGACGGTCCCGCATCTTGCATAGTGATAGAGGCAGGCTGATTTCGGCCTCTTCCCTTTACAGGAGTCTCTATGCGAAAGTTGAAATTCTCGATGCTTCTTATCGCGGCTTTGCTGACCGGCTGCGAAAACATGAGTGAAACCCAGAAAGGCACGGCCAAAGGCGCCGGCATTGGTGCGGCGGCCGGCGCTGCAATCGGCGCAGTAAGTAGCAGCGAAAATCGGGGTCGTCACGCGGCGACAGGAGCGGCTATTGGTGCCGGTGTCGGTGCGGCAGGAGGCTACATCTGGTCCAAGCGAATGGAACAGCAGAAAGCGGAAATGGAACAAGCGACCTCGGGCACCGGCATCGACGTCGAAAAAACCGCGGATAACCAGATTCGCGTAATGATTCCCAGCGACGCAGGTTTCGATGTGAATCGCGCTGATATCAAGGCTCAACTTGGTACTGTGTTGACGAAGTTTGCCGAAAGCATGCGCAACAATCCAGCCACCACGATTCGCGTTATTGGTCATACCGACAGCACGGGATCGGATTCGATCAACGATCCTCTTTCCAGAGAACGGGCATTGAGTACACGCGATTATCTGGTCGCGCGTGGCGTAGGTTCGAATCGCGTTTCAACCGACGGTCGAGGCAGTCGCGAACCCGTTGCGAGTAATAGTACGGATTCGGGCCGCGCTCAGAATCGGCGTGTTGAAATTTATGTGGCGGAGCCGGCGGCTTAACGAAAAGCGCGCGATTTAATGCGCGCCTTGCGCTTCGGCTTGAGGATGAGGCGGCAGTTCGCGGTCTAGACGGGCAAACCAACGACGTACCGCGACTGCTCCGCCGACCAACAGAGCGAGAATACCGCCCACCAACCAGTAATTGATCTGGCTCGGATCGCGCAAGGCAGCTTCGAGTTGGTCTCCGAAAATAGTGGCGGCCAGCACTCCGGGTAGCATGCCGATCAGTGTCCCGGCGACGTAATGCCATAAGCGGATGCGGATCGCACCGGCGACAAGGCTCGATACGACGAAAGGAGCAACCGGCACGATACGCACGGCTGTCATCGCCATCAACCCTCGCGCCTGAAGCACATGGCTCAAGCGATTCAATTTTTCTCCGGCGATGCGTCGCACGGTGTCGCGGTCGAAAGCTCGCCCCGCGACATACGAAATCAGTGCTGCGAGCACGATGCCGCTCAATGCATATACGAAACCGAAGTACGGTCCGAAGGCGACGACCGCTGCTAAGGTGATCAGTGGGCGCGGGAACATCACCACGCAAGCGGGCGTATACGCAAGAATGATCAATAGCGGCGCCCACCAGTGCCCTGAAAAATCGGCCGCCCATTGCGTCACCGCTTCCGCGGTGAAGACTTCGGCTAGAGGCGTATAGCGCCAGATCAGCATCATTCCGGCGAAAATAGCCGCGGTGCCGCCGATTTTCATCCACAGCCGCGCACGACGCGGTTCGACCTTCAACTCCGGAGCGAATTGTTCCACCAGTGAATCCAGGGACACGGGTTTTTCCATGTCCGCCCACGCGGCGGTACTGACGATGGTTTCGGAATATTCGGGCAGGTCATCCAGCGGTTTCAGTGTGCGGTCGGGTTTGTTCAGCATCGCAATCGCTTTCTGCATGCTCCCGGTTGCTTCCACGGCGCGGGCCACCTCTTCAGTGGCCACGTTCAAATGTTCCGCCATTAACGCGAAACGAAAATCGCGAATCGTGTTGCGCACTTTTTCGTTGCCGCGCGCTTCGATCAGCACGTCGCATTCGGAATCCAGGCCCATCGAACGATTGCTCAGATTGGCCGAGCCGATCCGCAGGCACTCATCATCGACGGCCATCATTTTCGAGTGGACGTCAATGCACGTGCCGGGTGCCAAGCCTTCCACATGGGGGTAGTAGACGCTGAAGCGTTGCTCATGATCGGCCGTCTGCAGGAGATGAACCAATTGCGTACGCAGCACATGCATCGTCATTTCTTCCAGCCAGCCGTGACTCAACAGGCGCGTCACTAGCACGATTTCGGGCCCACCCTTTTCCCTAAGTCGAGCGGCGAGCGCCTCGCCAATCTTGCGGCAGGTGAAATATTGGTTCTCGATGTAGATGTGGCGTTTTGCCGACGCGATCATGTCCAGATAAAGCTGCTCGACGTCCCGGACTTCCGTATTGTCGGATGCGGCAGGGGTGGTGCAGGCGATACCGACTTCTACGTTTTCGAAAGCGATCGGAACCTCTCGTGGCCAAGCATCGCCGTCGACGCGTGTGCGGGGTAAACGATGGCCGGTGGCGCGCAGCCAACGCGTGCGGGCCAGATCGGCAAGCACACTCGCAGCTTCGCCATCGAGCAACACCATCAAATCGTGAAAAGGGGGATAGGGCTTATTGTCCGCTGTGCGGCGCGGCTCGTTCGGATCATGCGCCGGCGTATCCCAACGCTTGCAAGTGAGATCGAACCCGCCGACGAAGGCGATTTTTTCGTCGATGACCACTACTTTCTGATGATGGGAACCGCTGACCGGATGCGTATCGTCGTAATGCATATGCACGCGTCGATGCGGCGCCCAACTTAGTCCGTACAGGGGAGAGAATTCGCGATCGCCGCCGAACACCATGGGATAGTCCCAGTCCAGGATATTGATGTGCAGGCGGCGACGTCTGCGGGTCAGATAGTTAAGAAATTCGCCAAGTAGGGGAGGGTGGCCAACATCATCCGCGTACGTCAAACGGGTTTTGCTATTGAAGTCCCAGGCGAGGATGGTGATCGAACGCTGCGCGCGTAAACAGGCTTGCATAAAAGCCTGAAAATAGGCTTCTCCGTCCACAAGTAAAGCGACACGATCGGCACGGGCGATCGCGCAGCAATTGCGGCCTTTTTGCAAGAGGGAGGAAAGGTCAACCACGCTGAAAATCCTGTCTGCGACGGGTGACGTCGGAGTTGCGACACCTGCTTCCCCTTTAAACTGCGAAAAACGTGCCGCGTCAGGAAGGCCAAAACACGGGTTTTTTACCCCTTTGCCCGGTTCTTTTGGCCTACTTGTGACGAGCTTGGCGGCAGTGGATCGATGGTTTCGGTATCTTCGGCGGCATCACGCTTTTTGCTGTTCCATCCGCCTCAATGATCGCTTCCGCCCTCGTTTCCGCCTTCGCACTTCGACGCAAACCTAAAGTCGATGCGGCGCAAAGCGATATCGACTATCTGACCGCAGGCCGCGCCGTGAACGACGCGGAATTGGCTACGGGCGAAGAGGCGCTGCTGTTTCGCATGCTTCACGAGGAAGAGGGTTTCGAAAACATTTTCGACATTCCCTATGCCCTTAAGCATCTGAAAGACGTGCATGCGGTGATGCGCCTGGCCGTAGCCGAGATCGGCGATCAGCACGAGAACCTTACCGAGCACCCGTTGTTTCACCCGGCTTTCGGGGCCTTTGCACTGGGTTTTTGTCTGGGCCTGGTGGCCGCGCATCGCGCCAAGCACATGGGTTGGCAAGGGGCCGGCACGCTGAACCATATTCAGCGCGAGCAATGCGATGCCTGGGGCATCGAAGTCACAACCTATTATTTGGCCGTTGTGGATGCCTATGGCATTTTCGGCAAGAACAGCGACGTGGACCTATACGGCATTTCGGATAAGTGGTGGCAACTTGCCGATCCCGACCGCTTCGAAGGGGTCCCCACCGTCCGTGGCTGCGTTGAAGTGGGTCGTAAGGTCGCCGGCCAATGGAGCGAAGATGCGGTCGATGTTTCTTCCCCCTTTCTTGAAGCCCTTCAGGCCGTGGTGGAAAGCGGCGCGACTGAACGCTTCGTCGAATAGTCGTCCGGATCCCGCGGCGATCAGGCCGCAATCGGTACGACAAAACCCTAAGCTGTCTCAACCTGCGCCCGCCAGCGCATAATGCCGGACATGACAATGCCGGTACCTGCTTGGCTCCACGCCAGTCTGCGAGTCGATTACGGCGCCTTTTTACCGATGTGGGCGCAGGAGCGCCGCTTCGGCTGGGCGACACCCGCATTCGCCGCGGTGTTACAGCGCTGGCCGCGCATTTTCGAGTGCAAAGATCAGCGCATCGGGTTTTCCACCTGGGTTGAAAGCGCGCATGCGCGCAGCGAGGCCGTCGCCGAGGTCCTTTCCGTGCTCCGTACCGAAAGCTTTTTTGCAGGTTGGCGCGATGAACGGTTCTCGGTCTACGCAGAAGCGAGCGGCGAACCGCTGTTTTCCATCGAGCGCGGTGCGATCAAGCGCTTTGGTATCCGTGGACGGGCCACACATATCAACGGGTTGGTGGAAAATCCAAGTGGCGTCTCCATGTGGATTTCACGGCGCGCATCGAACAAGAGCACCGATCCGGGCAAATACGACAATCTCGTGGGCGGCGGTATCGGCGAAGGCTACGATGCGTGGGACACGCTTCTGAAAGAAGCTTGGGAAGAAGCGGGCGTTCCCTTGGATCTGGCGCAAAGCGCGCGGCCTCGCGATACCCTCCGTTTCGACTATCTCAGCGCCGAAGGCCTGGATTCGAATGAAGTCGAATGTTTCGATCTTTCGCTTCCTACGGACTTCCAGCCCACCAATCAGGACGGTGAGGTGGATCGTTTCGAGTTGATCCCGCTGGAAGAAATTTATGATTTATTGCGGCGACCGCATTTTTTCACTGTGGATGCGGCGTTGGTCATTTGGAACTGCTTGCGTCGCTGGCAACAGCCCGACGATTGAATGGGGTATATGCAAGGACGTCTTTATTACGTGGTGGGGCCGTCGGGTGCGGGAAAAGACACGCTGTTGCGACTCGCGCGCGAAAGCCTCGACGGTTCGGTCAATCTCGTTTTCGCACATCGCTATATCACTCGCCCCCATCAAGATAAGAACGAAAACCACGTGGCGCTGAGTGACAAGGAATTCACGATGCGCGCGGCTCGCGGCTGTTTCGCCATGCAATGGGACTCGCATGGTTATTCTTATGGCGTGGGCGTGGAAATCCAAGAATGGCTGGCGAGCGGGTTATGCGTGGTGGTGAGTGGTTCGCGTGAATATCTGCCTGAAGCATTAAAACGTTTTCCGGACTTGACTCTTATTTGGGTGAGTGCGCCGGCGGTGCTTTTGCGCGAGCGTTTATATACCCGAGGTCGCGAAGAAGGTGCCGCGATTCAACAGCGCCTGGCGCGCGCCCAGACCTATGCAGTGCCTTCGCGCCCCCCCGATTTGCTGCTGGACAACAGCGGCGCTCCCGAAGCCGCTGCACGCGAATTGGCGACCTATTTGCGCGAACAATGCTTGTTGCGCAAGCGTTAAGCGAATGGCTGATTAAGGGGCTGCTGCCCTTAAAAATTGCCTCCGGCATAACGCCGCTTACAGCGGCATTAGCCTACGCCGCAATCTGCGACTGGCGCAGATTGTCCCCGCAAATTCGGGGAAGCTCTGATTTCAAAAACGACTTAATCAGAGCTTCGTTGAGCTAATCGAGCGAAAGCTCAGCCCTCCAATTCGCCGATCAAAGGCAAATGGTCTGAAGCCTGGCGTGCCACGCCGGTGGCGTGCACCCTCACGCGCGCGAGTAGCGTGCGTGGACGCATCCAGATGCGGTCCAACGCAAAAATGGGTCTACCAGAGGGAAAGGTGTTTGGCGCTGGCGTGGGTTTGAAGTAGGCATGCAACCAGCGCGACGGCCGGCCCCATAAAAACCATTCGTTCAAATCGCCGGCCAATACAGTAGGCATGGAACGATCTTCTTCGAAGGCACGTAATAGCTTTGTAATCTGATCACGCCGTTCCGCCGGTCTCAAACCTAAATGAGTGGCGATGAAACGCAGGGCATGGCCGCGGCAGTCCAACTCCGCGTCGATCGCCGCGCGCGGTTCCCGCCCGTTGACGCTCAAATCGATATGTCGGACTGAACGAACGGGGTGCTTCGACAATAAGGCGTTGCCATAGGCGCCGTGTATCGCATGGTGCAGTGTCGGGCCCGCTACGGCCTCATATCCGGTTTCCTCGGCCAGATAGGTGAGCATGTCGAATCCGCCTTCTCCTAACTGCACTTCCTGCAGCGCAATGGCATCGACATGCAATTCTGCAATGACTTGCGCAATTCGCTGTGGCAGAAAGCGTCCGTCACGGCCGATTCCCAGATGGATGTTGTAGGAAGCCACGCGCAGACGCGGGAAGACACGCACCAGTGCGGGGTTGGGGGTGGAAAGGAGCAGATTTGGCGTAGCGAGGTCGGTAGTCATTGCACCGTTTCCGCAATTTGCGGCGCGTGCGAGTTTAAGCATCGCTTCACGGGGAAATCCCCGACGGAATTCCTAAGGAAACTCTGATCAAGTTATTCCACAAATCAGAGTTTCCCTGATTTGCGGGGACAATCTGCGCCAGTCGCAGATTGCGGCGTAGGCTAATGCCGCTGTAAGCGGCGTTATGCCGGAGGCAATTTTAAGGGGTTGCCACCCCTGAATTAAACATTCCGTTCCTCGCGCTTCGCGTGTAGGTGCATAAAGTGAATGCAGACTATGTGCCTGCGGACGCGGCCAGCCGGGGTTTCAGCGTTGCGTCATGCGCTACGGGAAGGCTGAAATAGAACGTGGCGCCGCGGTCGGGCGCGGCTTTCGCCCATACGCGTCCGCTGTGTCGATCGATGACGCGATGGACAATGGCCAATCCGACGCCCGTGCCCGGAAACTGATTCGCCTCGTGCAAACGTTGAAATACGCCGAACAGTTTGTCGTAAAAGCGCATATCGAAGCCAACGCCGTTATCTTCCACGGAATATATGACTTCATCGCCGTCGATGTAGCCCTGGACACGTATTTCAGGCTGTTCTCGATTACCGGAATACTTGATAGCGTTGCCGATCACATTGCTCCAGGCTTGACGCAATAGGCTGCGGTCGCCATACGCGGGTGGTAATTTTTCTACCGCGATTGTTGCCACGCCCAGGCCGTCCCCTTGGCGCAGTTCCCCGAGTATTTCTTCCACCAACTCGCGCATATCGATACGTACCCGCTGCATGTGCGTGCGGCCCAAGCGCGAAAATGCCAGCAGGTCGTCGATCAGCGCGCCCATTCGTCGCGCGCTATCGCGAATGACAGAGAGCAATCGGCGTCCTTCGCCATTCAGCGAAGCGTGGAAATCCTCTTCCAGCATCATGGCGAAGCCATTTATCGCCCGCAGGGGCGCGCGTAGATCGTGCGATACGGTGTAGCTGAAACTTTCCAGCTCCTTGTTTGCGCCTTCCAATTCGGTCGCGCGGCGACGAAGCATTTCGTTCAGTCGTTCGATTTCCTGGCGGGCGCGATGACGTTCGGTGATATCGAACAAGGTGGATCGGCTCATCAGATACTTGCCGGTTTTATCTCGTACGAGCGCAGCGCTCACGGATACGATCATCGTGCTGCCGTCTTTACGCCGCATTTCCAGTTCGACGTCGTTGATGCAGCCCTGTTCCTTATCGCGTTGGAAATTTTCGATAAAGGTGGGGCGGCTGCTCTCGGTCAGTACGTCCAGAAAACTCATCTTGCCGATCAGTTCCTCACGCGTATAACCCAGCCATTGCAATCCCGTTTCGTTAACGTTGACGAAAATCGCATTTTCGTCGCACGAGTGATAGCCACAGGGGGCTTGATCGTACAAGTCTTGCACTTCCGCGGCGTTTCTGTGTGCGATTTCTTCCGCTGCGCGACGACGTTGATTTTCGCGGCGCAGAAGGTAAAAGGAACCAAGCAGTAGTGCCGCGGCGCACATATTGCCGATCACGATCAGTTGCTGCGCATGCTCCGCGTCGGCACGTTCCGCAAGGCTGCGTCGCGCCAGCAAACTTTCTTCATGACCTTTCATTACGGCGATCTGTGCGCGGATATCGTCCATCAGGAACTTGCCATGCGCCATGATCTCCAGTTGTTCGGGGTGGTTTGTCACGCCGTTGCGCCGGGATTCCACCGGCATCGCGAGGACGCGCAATCGCAATCGCACATTGTTGCCGAGGGCGATGAGGGCATTGCGCTGTCGCGTATCGTGGCTCAGCGAGTTGTCGAGCGCACGCAAGCTTTCGGGCACATTGCGCAGGGCTTCGCGATACGGTTCGAGCATGCGCTCGTCGCCGGTCGCCAAATAACCGCGTTGACCTGTTTCCGCATCTTTCAAATCGGAAAGCAAATGCTCGAGGTCGTCCAAGGCCTGGTGCGTTTCTTCTACCAACCGGGACGTTTCGAAAATCGAATCAATGCTGCGATATGCGATGGTGGCGATGCCGCCAAAAATGGCTAATGCGGCAAACAGCCAAACTGTGTGTAAGGGGATACCTACATCTGTTTGGATGCGCTTTTCGTGTGGGTTGATCATTGCTGGATTATTTTTCGGAATCGACCATTACAGCGTCAACATTTGTGGCTTTGCGCGCTTAATGTCACCGTCGCGAGCCGATGCTCGGACAAATCGGGTATCTCTTGGCGTGGCGGTGCTGCGCGGCTACTATCCGTGCTGCGAAACGCTGCGCGCGTGATCGCAATCAATAAAAGGTTCTTTCAATATCGAAAGCGTCGATGACCGCACCCGAACCTCCGCGTAACGAGGAACCCGCTTATATTCCTCCCCCCCCGACTGAACACAGCCTCCTCATGATGCGTTTCGTCTTCGCCATGCTCGCATTAGCCGTTCTTTGCGGCGTCTGGTTCATCACCGCCCAGCTTGCGACCGGATGGCGTATTGCGATTGCTGTGCTGGTCGCCGCCCCCTTCCTCATTCTGCCGGACTTGTTACGCGACAAATCCAAGGCGCCTCCCGGATTCAAACCGCGCAAATGGGAAGATGAAGAAGACGAGCGCTGAACTAGTCGAAGTGTCGGCGGCCACGCAGCTCGCGCTGCGCGATTTGCGTACGGCTTTGGGAAGTTACGCAACCGGTGTGACGATTATCAGCACCGCTGCTGCGGACGGCCAACCGGTAGGCATTACGGTCAATTCCTTCGCTTCCTTGTCGCTGGAGCCGCCTCTAATCCTGTGGTCACTTAACGCGACGAGCCCTAGCCGATCAATTTTCGATGCGGCGCCGCATTTTGCGGTGAATGTTTTGGCAGCCGATCAGACTGCACTGTCCCGCCGCTTCGCCACAAGCACCGCGCACAAGTTCAAGGACGTGCCGACCACCCAAGGTCGAACCGGCGTGCCGGTGTTGCAAGGATGTGCGGCGGTATTCGAGTGTCGTCGTCAAACTGCTTACGAGGCTGGCGATCATAGGCTTTATATCGGTTGCGTCGAGCACTATTTCGCGGCGCCAGAGCGCGCGCCGTTACTCTTTCATCTGGGACACTATCGCGAACTAGGGCCGCTCATCGAGCGCTAAAGACCCTCTAGCGGCGCGCCGACACGACGACACCTGATGACCACTCGATTCCCCTTCGTAGTGCCGCCAATGTTCACCGGAGCACCTACGGTGCATGAACAGTCTTCCGATGCGGGTGTTTAGCCCTTCCGAACAACTATTGCAAACGGAATAGTTCTTGCAGCGATGGGCGAACGGAAGCATGAAGCGGAGACGACTATGGATGCCGCAGCCCGATTGTCCGAACGCGAAATCTGTGAATTGAACGCCTATAACTCGGCTTTCGCCGAGCTAGGGTTTTCCTGGCAATGGTCGTCCGAAGACTACGTCGAGCTCGCCGCTTATGGGGAAGGGGAGCGCGTCCAGCATTACATCCTGACGGAGCATCCTCATTTGCTCAAAGCTTATGATATCGACGCCTTGGCTCAACTGATCGAAAGCCTCAAAGCGGATTGCCGCGCCCAGCCCGATGTCCACCCCACCGGGCTTCCCAATATCGATCGCGAATTTTCGTCCTGGGCCTGAGCCGCCTCGCCCTACCCTCTGTGAGGGCCTGAACCGCCGTTCCGCATCGTGCAACGGGATGCTTTATATTTGACTTCGGCGCAGGGCTCCTCCACCATTTCGCGCCTACGTAAAATCAAGTGTTTCACTATCCGGAATACCTCGATTCGAGGGGGATAGCGGAAACGCGAAACCCTCCATGTCCAATGAGGGGTTTCGTCTCATCAGATCAATTAGCAAGGAGTCTTTTATGGCCAAGATGACAGCAGCCGAGGCCGCAGTCAGAGTGATGGAGTTGGAAGGTATCGATCAGGCTTTCGGTATTCCCGGCGCCGCGATCAACCCCCTCTACAACGCGATGCAGAAGCGCGGCAGTATTGCCCACGTCCTGGGGCGCCATATGGAAGGCGTCTCGCATATGGCCGAAGGCTATACGCGCACCAAGGCGGGCAACATTGGCGTAGCCATCGGTACCTCCGGCCCCGCGGGAACGGACATGATCACCGGCCTGTACTCCGCGCAAGCTGATTCGATCCCGATTCTTTGCATTACCGGCCAGGCGCCGCGTGCCCGTCTGTACAAAGAAGACTTCCAAGCCGTCGACATCGAATCGATCGCGCGGCCGGTGACGAAATGGTCGGTGACGGTTCGCGAACCGGCCCTCGTTCCGCGCGCGTTCCAGCAGGCTTTCCACTTGATGCGCTCGGGCCGTCCCGGTCCCGTGTTGATCGACCTGCCTTTCGACGTGCAAATGGGCGAGATCGAATTCGATCCCGACACCTATGCACCGCTGCCGGTCTATAAACCCGCGGCCAATCGCGCGCAGATTGAAAAAGCGCTCGATATGTTGAACGAGTCGCATCGCCCCTTGATCGTCTCGGGCGGCGGCGTCATCAATGCGGAAGCGTCCGATCTGCTCGTCGAGTTCGCCGAGATTGTCGGCGTACCGGTCATCCCCACGCTGATGGGCTGGGGCACCATTCCCGACAACCATCCTTTGATGGCCGGCATGGTTGGCCTGCAGACTTCGCATCGCGGCGGCAATGCCAACATGCTCGCATCCGACTTCGTGCTCGGCATCGGCAATCGCTGGGCTAACCGTCACACCGGTTCGGTCGAGGTTTACACCCAAGGTCGCAAGTTCGTGCACGTCGACATCGAGCCGACGCAAATCGGCCGCGTGTTCTGCCCCGATTTGGGCATCGTGTCCGACGCCAAAGCCGCGCTCGAATTGTTTGTTCAAGTCGCGAAAGAACGCAAGACCGCGAAGAAACTCGAGGATCGCAGTCGTTGGGCCAAGCAGTGCAGCGAGCGCATGCGCACCATGCTGCGCAAGACGGACTTCGACAACGAGCCGATCAAACCGCAGCGCGTATATCAGGAAATGAACAAGGCCTTCGGCGACGACGTCTGCTACGTGACCACCATCGGTCTGTCGCAGATCGCCGGTGCGCAGCACTTGAAAGTGCAGAAGCCGCGTCACTGGATCAACTGCGGTCAGGCCGGTCCACTGGGCTGGACTGTTCCGGCGGCGCTCGGCGTCGTTGTGGCTGACCCGACCCGCAAGGTCGTCGGCCTGTCCGGCGACTTCGACTTCCAGTTCATGATCGAAGAACTCGCGGTTGGCGCGCAGTTCAACCTGCCCTATGTGCACGTGCTGGTAAACAACGCTTACCTCGGTCTCATTCGTCAGGCGCAGCGCAACTTCCAAATCGACTACCAGGTGCAACTCTCCTTCGAGAATGTCAACTCGCCGGAGATGAACGGCTACGGCGTCGATCACGTGGCGGTCGCAGAAGGCCTGGGCTGCAAAGGTATTCGCGTGTTCAAACCGGACGAGATCTACCCGGCATTGATGAAGGCGCAGGAATTGACCAAGCAGTTCCGCGTGCCGGTCATCGTCGAAATCATTCTCGAACGCGTCACCAACATCCCGATGGGTACCGAGATCAACGCGATCAACGAATTCGAACCGATCATCGATCTGGAACCCGAAGTCAATCTGTCGGACGAAGAAGCACTCGCTTAAGTTTTTTCTCACCAGAGTCCGCGCCTCCTTGTTAAGAACATCGGGCGCGGACTCCTTCATTAAGGCGATACGAACATGCCAAAGTTTTGCGCCAACCTCACCATGCTCTACAACGAAGTCGATTTTCTCGACCGCTTCGCCGCGGCCGCGAAAGACGGATTCACGGGCGTGGAATATCTTTTCCCCTATCCCTACACCAAAGAACAACTGGTGGAGAAGCTGCAGCAGAACAAGCTGACGCAAGTGCTGCACAACTTGCCTGCCGGCGACTGGGCCAAAGGCGAACGAGGCATTGCCTGCCATCCGGATCGCGTCAGTGAATTTCAGGAAGGTGTCGGCAAGGCCATCGAATATGCAACCGCATTGGGTTGCAAGCAGGTGAACTGCCTGGCCGGCATCGCGCCGCAGGGCGTCGAGGCGGGCAAGCTGCGCGAGACCTTTGTCAGCAACCTGAAATTTGCGGCGGGTAAACTGCAGGCGTCAGGCATCAAGCTGTTGATCGAACCGATCAACAC
>DATEEW010000058.1:0-3064 GCA_035280965.1 Burkholderiales bacterium | reverse complement strand
TTGCGCCGATCGCGATGGAAGACGGACTGCGCTTTGCGATTCGCGAAGGCGGCCGCACCGTCGGTGCCGGCGTCGTTACCAAGATTATTGAATAAGGTAAGCAATCATGGCCGTGGCCAACCAGAAAATTCGTATTCGCCTGAAGGCGTTTGATTACAAGCTGATCGACCAGTCCGCAGTGGAGATTGTCGATACGGCCAAACGTACGGGCGCGGTCGTCAAAGGTCCGGTTCCCCTGCCCACGCGCATCGAGCGTTTTGACATTCTGCGCAGCCCGCACGTGAACAAGACCTCGCGTGACCAGTTCGAGATCCGCACGCATCTGCGCCTGATGGACATCATCGATCCCACCGACAAGACTGTCGATGCGTTGATGAAGCTGGATCTGCCGGCAGGTGTGGACGTAGAGATTAAGCTGTAAGGATTAAAACGAGCTTCGCAAACCCGTCAGTGGTTGAAGCGAGTTGAGTAGTAAGTATTACGAGTTAGCGAACCCAAGCGAAGCTCGATTTTATGAACCGCCAACCAATTGTAGTTGGCACTCCGTTAGGAGAAAGAAAAATGAGTCTGGGACTCGTCGGCCGCAAGGTCGGCATGACTCGCATTTTTACTGACGACGGTGATTCCGTCCCGGTGACTGTGCTGGACGTGACCGACAATCGTGTGGTCCAAATCAAGAAGTCGGATACCGACGGCTATACGGCCGTGCAGGTGACGTTCGGCAAACGCCGCGCATCGCGCGTCAACAAGTCCGCCGCGGGCCATCTGGCTAAAGCGGGCGTCGAAGCCGGTAACATCGTCAAAGAATTCCGTGTCGCTGAAGGCGACCTCGCCAACCTGCAAGTCGGTGGCAAGGTCGGCGTCGACATTTTCAAAGTCGGCCAGATGATCGACGTTTCCGGTACGAGCCAAGGTAAAGGCTTCGCCGGCGTGATCAAGCGTCACAACTTCTCCTCCAACCGCGCGAGCCACGGTAACTCCCGCTCGCATAACACGCCCGGTTCCACCGGTCAGGCGCAGGATCCGGGTCGCGTATTCCCCGGCAAACGCATGGCAGGTCACTTGGGCGCGGTGAAGGCGACTGTGCAGAACCTCCAAATCGTGCGTATCGACGCAGAGCGTCAGCTGTTGCTGGTGAAGGGCGCTGTGCCCGGCAGCAAAGGCGGTCATCTGATCGTGAAGCCCGCAGTGAAAGGGGCCGCATAATGGATTTGAAACTGATTAACGACAAAGGTCAGAGCAATTCGACCGTCGCGGGTTCGGACACCTTGTTCGGACGGGATTACAACGAAGCGCTGATTCACCAAATCGTGGTGGCTTATCAGGCGAATGCGCGTCTGGGTACGCGCGCGCAAAAAGGCCGCAGCGAAATCAACAAGTCGAAGAAGAAACCCTGGCGCCAAAAGGGTACGGGTCGTGCGCGTGCTGGTAAGGCGTCCAGCCCACTGTGGCGCGGCGGCGGTCGGATTTTCCCGAACAGCCCCGACGAAAACTTTACGCAGAAAGTGAACCGCAAAATGTATCGCGCCGGTATGGCGTCGATTCTGTCGCAGTTGGTTCGCGAAGATCGTCTGAAAGTGGTTGAAAACTTCACCATCGATGCGCCCAAGACCAAACTGCTTGCGCAGAAAGTGAAGAACCTGGGACTCGATGAAGTGTTGCTGATTACGGACGACATCGACGAGAACCTGTATCTGTCCTCGCGCAACCTGCCCAATGTGCTGGTGCTCGATGTCAGCGAAGCGGACCCTGTTGCGCTGGTTCACTTCAAGAATGTGCTGTTGACCAAGCAAGCGGTCAGCCGCATGGAGGAACTGTTCGCATGAGTACTCAATTCGCTCAAGACCGTCTGCTGCAAGTTTTGCTCGGACCCGTCATTTCCGAAAAGAGCACCTTCGTTGGTGAAAAGAACAACGAAGTGGTGTTCAAAGTCGCGCGCGACGCGACCAAGCCGGAAATCAAGGCCGCAGTCGAACTGCTGTTCAGTACCAAAGACAAGCCGATCGGCGTGAAGGGTGTGCGCGTGGCCAATGTCAAAGGTAAAGAAAAGCGTCATGGCCGCCAAATCGGCCGTCGTGACAGCTGGAAGAAGGCCTACGTCAGCCTGGCTGAAGGTAGTGACATCAACTTCCAGGTGGGGGAGTAAAAGATGGCTCTCGTAAAAGTTAAACCGACTTCGCCCGGCCGTCGTGGCCTGGTCAAGGTGGTTACACCCGGCTTGCACAAAGGTGAGCCGCACGCGCCGCTGCTCGAGAAGAAATCGAAAACGGCCGGCCGCAATAACAACGGCCATATCACCACCCGTCATATGGGCGGTGGTCACAAGCAGCACTATCGCAAAATCGATTTCCGTCGCAACAAGGACGGTATCCCGGCGAAAGTGGAAACGATCGAATACGATCCGAACCGCAGCGCGCATATCGCTTTGCTGTGCTATGCCGACGGCGAACGTCGTTACATCATTGCGCCGAAGGGTATTGCCGCTGGCGCGCAATTGATCAGCGGCTCCGAAGCGCCGATCAAGGCCGGCAACTGTCTGCCTTTGCGCAACATTCCGGTCGGTTCGACGATTCATTGCATCGAAATGCAACCGGGCAAAGGTGCGCAGTTGGCTCGTTCGGCAGGCGCATCGGTGCAATTACTCGCACGTGAAGGTACCTTCGCGCAACTGCGCCTGCGTTCCGGCGAAGTGCGCAAAGTGCATGTCGATTGCCGCGCCACCATCGGTGAAGTCGGCAACGAAGAGCATCAGCTGGAAAGCATCGGCAAAGCCGGTCGCGTGCGTTGGTCGGGTGTGCGTCCTACCGTTCGCGGTGTGGCGATGAACCCGGTCGATCACCCGCACGGTGGCGGCGAAGGCAAGACCGCCGCAGGTCGTCATCCGGTCAGTCCTTGGGGGCAGCACACCAAGGGTCTGCGTACACGCAAGAACAAGCGCACGAACGGCATGATCGTCAGCCGTCGTTACAAGAAGTAAGGGATAGAACATGGCTCGTTCAGTTAAAAAAGGCCCCTTCGTCGATGCGCATCTGCAGAAGAAAGTGGATGCGTCACGCAGCGGTAA
>DATEEW010000057.1:0-13760 GCA_035280965.1 Burkholderiales bacterium | reverse complement strand
CCGAAAACTTCGTTCAGGATAATCATTCGCGCTCGGCTCGTCACGTCTTGCGCGGCTTGCACTATCAAATCCAACAGGCGCAGGGAAAGCTGGTGCGCGCTGTGGTTGGCGAAATCTACGATGTAGCGGTCGATATCCGGCGCAGTTCCCCGCATTTCGGAAAATGGATAGGCATACATTTATCCGCCGAGAACAAACGAATGGCCTGGGTGCCGCCCGGCTTCGCGCACGGCTTTCTCGTCCTCTCCGATGTAGCGGAAGTGCTTTACAAAACCACCGACTACTACGCACCCGAGCAAGAACGTTGTATCGCCTGGAATGATCCCGCATTAGGCATCGATTGGCCGATCGACACACAGCCGATTCTGGCGGCAAAAGATGCGCAAGGACGATCGCTGCGCGACGCCGAGGTTTACGCGTAAGCCGGCAATGAATATCCTCCTTACCGGTAAATACGGCCAAGTCGGCTGGGCTCTGCACAAACGGCTAGTCGCACTGGGCGATGTATTGGCGCTCGATCGCGAGGAGCTCGATCTCACGAACGCAGACGCCTTGATCCGCACCCTACGCGAATTCAAACCGGCGATCATCGTCAATCCCGCCGCATATACCTCGGTCGATCGCGCTGAAAGCGAGTCGCAGGTTGCTCATGCGATCAATGCTCGCACACCAGAAATCCTTGCGACCGAAGCCAAGCGCAGCGGCGCGCTGCTGATTCATTATTCCACCGACTACGTCTTCGATGGCAGCAAGCGCGGCCCCTACGTAGAAAACGATGCGACCAATCCGCTCAATGCATACGGCCGCAGCAAACTGGAAGGCGAGCAGGCCATTGAAGCTTCGGACTGCCGCCATTTTATTTTGCGCACGAGTTGGGTCTATGGCGCGCGCGGACACAATTTTCTGTTGAGTATGCTGAAGCTCGGACGAGAAAGACCACAGTTGCGCATCGTCGACGATCAAATTGGAGCGCCGACGTGGTGCGAGAGCCTGGCCGATATGACGATCGAGATGCTGCAGGGCGAAGTTAAAGGACGCCTGCCTGGGGGAATCTATCATTCGACGGATGGAGGTGAGACCAGCTGGTGCGGCTTTGCCAAAGAGATTTTCCGTCTCGCGAAAATCCAGACTCTCATCGAACCCATTCCTACGAGCGAGTATCCGACACCCGCACGCAGACCGCTCAATTCGCGGCTGGACAACACAAAACGCTTAAAGGCTTTGGGAACGACTCAACGCCCGTGGACTGAATGCCTGGCCGCGTGCATGCGACAAGCTGGGCTCTAGCGCTGTGAGGCTTCCGTGGCGGGCGCTTTAAGGCGCAAGTCGCGCCCTTCGCCCTCGACGCGATAAAACTGCCAGAAAGACGTACGACGGCGGCGTTCATTGCGCGCCTGTTGGCGGGTCAGCCCGGCGGCATTGGTCGCGTTATTGCGCTGATTGCGGTAGGTTTTGATCATGCGCCGCATTATCCGAGGCGAAGATGACAAGCATGCGTCGAAGGAGACGGTTAAACGACGCTATTTGTCGGGCGGCCACGTCCCATTGAGTATTTTTTCTGCCCATTGGATAGCGATAATGGTTTTCACGTCAGACACCCGTCCATCACGCACCCATTCCAATGCCTCGCCCACCGGCAAAATGAAGGTTTCGAGAAACTCGCCCTGATCCAATTTTGCGCCCTGGTGCGTGAGGCCCCGCGCCAGCCAGATTTCGACCTTTTCGTTGGAATAAGCGCAGACCGTATGGATGGTAGTTATATAGGACCACCGGGCGGCCACATAGCCGGTCTCTTCCAATAACTCACGTTTAGCGGTCGCTTCGGTGCTTTCGCCCGAATCGATCTTCCCGGCCGGGATTTCGATCAGCACTTGGGCAAGCGGATAACGGTATTGGCGTTCGAGCAGAATGCGACCGTCATCGAACAAAGGCAGGATGGCGACAGCGCCGGGGTGAACGATGTATTCGCGCGTTCCGGTGGAGCCATCGGGCAAGCTTACGCGATCGCGCCGCACATGCAGCAGCACACCGTCGAATACGGCTTCGCTATCCAGTTGCCGCTCTGTAAGGTCAAGTTGGGGTTTCAAAGCTCACCACTGAAGAGTTGCGAACACGCAAGTGTAGCGAACCGTATGCCGCACCCAGCGCTGTACGCGCCGGGATGCGGACTCAAAGCGTTTCGATGGCGAACAGACACAGGTCCATCAGAGGGCCGGGCGCCACACCCAGGATCAGCATCGCTAAGCCGTTTGCGGACAACAATAGCTTCATATCCATGCCCGCTTGCAGGGGTGACAGATCTTCCGGCTCATCGAAGTACATCAGTTTGACCACGCGCAGATAGTAGTAAGCGCCGATCAGCGACATCATCACGGCATAAACAGCCAGCCAGGTCTGTCCCGCCACAATGAGCGGCTCCAGCACCACCAGCTTCGCATAGAACCCCACCGTAGGCGGCACACCGGCCATGCTGAACATCAACAGCAGCATCATGAAGGCATACCAGGGGCTGCGCTCATTAAGGCCTTTAAAGTCGGTCAGGTTCTCGGCTTCGAAACCGGCGCGCGACAGCAGCAGGATCATGCCGAAACCACCCAGGCTCATCAGCACGTAGACGATGGCGTAAAACATGGCCGCGCTGTGGGCATCCGCCATGCCGGTGGTATTACCGCCCACTACACCCGCCAGCAGACCCAGCAGCATGAAGCCCATGTGTGAAATGGTGGAGTAACCGAACATGCGCTTGATATTCGTCTGCGCGATCGCCGCCAAATTGCCCAGCGTCAGCGAGAGTACCGCCAGCACGATCAGCATTAGCTGCCAGTCGAACCACAACGGCATCAATCCGTTCACCAGCAGGCGAATGGCCATCGCGAAGGCCGCCAGCTTTGGCGCGGTCCCGATGAACAGGG
The DNA here is from genome assembly GCA_035280965.1 of Burkholderiales bacterium. Taxonomy (GTDB): domain Bacteria; phylum Pseudomonadota; class Gammaproteobacteria; order Burkholderiales; family SG8-39; genus DATEEW01. The sequence goes on along the minus strand of DATEEW010000057.1, from coordinate 10,848 downwards.
TCATCGCATTCGGTGCGCCGTGATAGACGTCGGGAATCCACATATGGAAAGGCACCGCCCCGATCTTGAACGCAAGACCGGCAACCACGAATACCAGACCGAAGACCAACACGGGGCCGTTCGCCTGTCCGCTCGCGATGACTTCCGCCATAGCGCGAAATTCCAAGGTACCGGTCGCACCGTAGAGCATGGACATGCCGTAAAGCAGCAGCCCCGAGGCGAGCGCGCCCAGCACAAAATATTTCATTGCCGCCTCGGTGGACACCGATGAATCGCGGTCCATCGCGATCAGGGCGTAAAGGCACAGCGTCATCAATTCCAGGCCCAGATACAGCGCGATGCTGTGGTTGGCCGAAATCATGACCATCATGCCGAGCATGGCAAACAGCACCAGCACGAAATACTCGCCTTTGAACAAATCGCGATCCGCCAAATAGGCGCGCGAATAGACCAGGCAAGCGGAAACGGCGATATACAGTACGAGCTTCAGCACGCTGGCCATGGTATCGGCGACGAACATGCTGTTGAAGGCATAGCCCGCTTCGCCCTGAGCAATGCCTAACACCAGGATACTCAACAGCGCGCAACCGAGCAGGCTCAGTTGCGTCAGGCCGTAGGTGATGAAGCGGGTGCGTTCCGACAGGAACAGATCCACCACCAGAATGACGGAGGCCATCAGGAGAACGAAGGTCTCCGGTAGCGCGAAAAACACCAGATTAAGCAGTATGTCCATATCCCGTTTCGTCGCTTAGAGCTTGCCGGCGGCTACGTGTTTGAGCAGTTCACTCACCGAGGTATGCATCACATCGGTGAAAGGCGCCGGATAAATCCCCATGACCAGCACGGTGATCGCCAGCAGCGCGAGCACCAGAAATTCGCGTTTGTTGATGTCCTTTAGCTCGGCCACGTGCGCATTCGCCACATCGCCGAAGATCACGCGCTTGTACATCCACAACGTATAAGCCGCACCGAAGATCAAGGTCGTGGCCGCCGCCGCGCCGATCCAGAAGTTGTACTTGACCGCGCCCAGAATGACCATGAACTCGCCGACGAAGCCGCTGGTCGCGGGCAGGCCGCAGTTCGCCATCGCGAAGAGCATCATGAAGGCGGCGAATTTCGGCATGGTGTTCACCACGCCGCCGTAATCGGAAATGAGGCGGCTATGCATGCGGTCGTACATGACGCCCACGCAAATAAACATCGCAGCCGACACGAAGCCGTGGGAAATCATCTGCACCAACGCGCCTTCGACACCCCACGCGTTGAAAATGAAAAATCCCAAGGTGACGAAGCCCATATGCGAAATGGACGAATAAGCGATGAGCTTCTTCATGTCCTTTTGCACCAGCGCGACAAGGCCGACGTAAATCACGGCGATCAGCGACAGCGTGATCATGAACCAAGCCAACTCACGACTCGCGTCGGGCAGGATCGGCAGGCTGAAACGGATGAAACCGTAGGCGCCCAGTTTCAACATAATTGCCGCCAGCACCGCAGAACCACCGGTCGGCGCTTCCACGTGCGCATCGGGCAACCACGTGTGCACCGGCCACATCGGCACCTTCACCGAGAAGGCGGCGAAGAAGGCGAAGAACAACCAGGTTTGCGCGCCCAGCGTGAGCGGGACACGGAAGTAGTCGGGAATCGAAAAGCTACCGCCGGTCTGGTTGTACAGATAGATGAAGCCGACCAGCAGAAGCAGCGAACCGAGCAGCGTATAGAGGAAGAACTTGAATGCCGCATAGACGCGATTGGGACCGCCCCACACGCCGATCACCAAATACATCGGAATCAGCGTCGCCTCGAAAAAGACGTAGAACAGCATCGCATCCAGCGAGGCGAATACGCCGTTCATGAGTCCGGACATGACGAGAAAGGCGGCCATGTACTGCGCGACACGCTTCTCGATCACTTCCCACCCGGCCAGCACGACCAGAATGGTGATGAAGCTGTTCAGCAATATGAACCACAGCGAAATACCGTCCACGCCCAGGTGGTAGTTGATATTGAAGCGCTCGATCCAGGAACCGAGTTCAACAAACTGGAATTCAGCGGTTGATGCGTCGAAGCCCGTATATAGCGGCAGGGTGACGGCAAATCCGGCCACGGCGCCAACCAGTGCAATTATGCGAGCTAGCGGCGCTTTGCGATCCGAGCCGGTGCACAGCACGGCCGCGCCGAAAAAGATGGGCACCCAGACCGCGAGGCTGAGCCAATAAGAGTCGAGAGTCATTTTTTATCTGTGTCTATTCGAAGCGAGCGAATCGAGCCCTTTAGCCTGTCAGCGCACCGCTGCGATACAACCAATAAGTCATCATCAGGAACAGCCCGATGATCATGGTGAACGCGTAGCGGTATATAAAACCGGATTGGAACAGACGCGCCAGTTTCGCGAAAGCACCCACTGTGCGCGCCGAGCCGTTGACGAAAAAGCCGTCGATGACGGCAACGTCGCCGCCCTTCCATAAGCCTGTGCCGAGCTTCACCGCGCCGTTACCGAACACGACCTGGTTGAAATCGTCGAAGCCGTATTTGTTTTCCAGAATGCGCACGAAGAATGAAAGCTTCTGACGCACGATGCCGGGCCATTCGGGCTTGAGAATGTAGAACACCCAAGCCGTTGCCAGGCCGCCGATCGCCAGCCAGAAAGGCAGCGTACCGAAGGCGTGCAGCACCATGGCCCAGTGGCCGTGGAAATGTTCGCGCAGCGTAGCGATGGTCGGATGATCGGGCGAGTACACGATGGCATTGCCGAAGAAGTCGCCGTAGACCATGTCGCCCAACAGGAAGCCCGCGACGATGGCCGGAATCGACAACAGCACGAGCGGCAGTGTCACGACCCAACGTGTTTCATGCGGCGGATGAGGATCATGTTCGTCATGCCCCGGTTCCTCGTCATGCTCGCCGGGAATCACGGCATCGAAGCGCTCTTTGCCATGGAAGGCATAGAACACGAGCCGGAAGGAATACAGCGCGCTCACGAATACGCCGGCCGCAGCGAGCACATAGGCAAAGCCGGCGGCGGGGTTGTTGGAGTAATGCACCGCTTCAACGATCGTCTCTTTGGAGAAGAAACCAGCGAAAGGTGGCAGGCCGGCGTTGGCGATAGCGCCGATCAGCACGGTGAAATACGTGATCTTCATGTACTTGCGGAGCCCGCCCATGCGACGCATATCCTGCTCGTGGTGCATGGCGATGATGACCGAGCCTGCGCCCAGGAATAGCACCGCCTTGAAGAAGGCATGCGTGAACAAATGGAACACCGCTGCGCCGTAAGCCGAAGCGCCCAACGCGACAGTCATGTAGCCCAGTTGAGAGAGCGTCGAATAAGCCACCACGCGCTTGATATCGTATTGCACGATGGCGATCAGCGCCATGAAGAACATGGTGATCGCACCGACAACCATCACAAACGACAGTGCGGCGGTCGACAACTCGAATAGCGGCGACATCCGCGCCACCATGAAAATACCGGCCGTCACCATGGTTGCGGCGTGAATCAACGCGGAAATCGGCGTTGGGCCTTCCATCGAGTCGGGCAACCAGACATGGAGGGGGAATTGCGCCGACTTGCCCATCGCACCGATGAACAAGCAAACGCAAATCACCGTCAACAGCAGCCATTGCGAATCGCCCAAAAGCGAAATCGTTTCGCTCGCTTTGCCGGGCGCGGCAGCGAAGACCTGCGCGTAATCCAGCGAACCGAAATGCGCCAGCACGAGCCCGATACCAAGCAGAAAACCGAAGTCGCCGACACGGTTGACCAAGAAGGCTTTCAAATTCGCGTAAATCGCCGTCGGCCGGGTGTACCAGAAACCGATCAGCAGATAAGAGACGAGGCCCACTGCCTCCCAGCCGAAGAAGAGTTGGAGGAAGTTGTTGCTCATCACCAGCATCAACATGGAGAAAGTGAAGAGCGAGATGTAGGCGAAGAAACGCTCATAGCCCGGATCTTCTTCCATATAGCCGATGGTGTAGATGTGGACCATCAGCGAAACGAAGGTCACTACCACCATCATCATGACTGTGAGGCGGTCGATCAGGAAACCGACTTCGAGTGGAACATCGCCCAACAGGCTCCAGGTATAAACCGAACCGTTGAAGTCGTTGCCGTTCAATACGTCGTTGCCGATGTACAGCGAAGCGAGCAGTGAGATGAAAACGCCCACGATGGTGACGCGGTGCGAGTTGGCGCGGCCGATCGCCTTGCCGAACAGGCCGGCGATAATGGCGCCGACCAGAGGCGCGAGCGGGACAAGGAGGTACAGGGATTTCATCGACGCTTTAGCCCTTCAGATGATCGAGGTCATCGACGTGAATGCTGTTCAGATTGCGGAAGAGCACCACCAGGATGGCCAGACCGATCGCCGACTCGGCGGCCGCGACGGTCAGAATAAAGAAAACGAAGACCTGTCCGGCCAGATCGCCGAGGTAATACGAAAACGCGATGAAGTTCATATTCACCGCGAGCAGCATCAACTCGATCGCCATCAACAGAACGATGAGGTTTTTCCGGTTCAGGAAAATCCCGACGATGCTGATGGCAAACAGCAGCGCGCCCAGCACCAGAAAATGCGCCAATGAAAGTTCGAACAACGCTTTCCCCTTGATTGATTCGGGCGCCGCCCTGCGGCACCCTCCCTATATTTCCAACGATGCTCTGATTAACCTACCCACAAATCAGAGCATCTCTGAATTTGCGGGGATTTTTAAGGGGCGGCAGTCCCTTAATCACGCACCCAAAAATTTACTCGCCGCGTTCCGACGGCATGGACACCACGCGCAGACGATCCTGCTTACGTACTTTTACTTGCTGGGCGGGGTCCTGATACTTCGTGTCTTTACGTTTACGCATGGTCAGCACAATGGCCGCGATAATGGCCACCAGCAAAATCACCGAGGCCAGTTCGAACGGATATACATAATCCGTATAGAGCACCCGGCCAAGTTCTTTGGTATTGCTGTAGTCCACCGGCAATTCGGCCGGGGTCGGATAGTTGGCGCTGGTGAAATTTCTCCACACCAGCACGCCCATTTCCAAAGCGATCAACACACCGACCGCCGCCCCGACGGGCAGATAACTCCAAAATCCTTCGCGCAACTTGTCGAGATTGATGTCCAGCATCATCACGACAAACAAGAACAGCACCATCACCGCGCCAACGTAGACGAGCACGAGGGCGATGGCGAGGAATTCAGCACGCAGCAGCAGCCAGATTCCCGAAGCGGTCACAAAAGCGAGCACGAGAAACAGCGCCGCATGCACCGGATTGCGCGAGGTGATGACCGCCAGGCCCGAGAGCACCAGGATGGTGGCGAAAATATAAAAAATTCCGGCTTCGAACATTGGGCCTTCCTAGCGGTACTTGGCGTCGGCTTCGCGACACGCTGCAATTTCGGCTTCGTAGCGATCCCCCACCGCCAACAGCATTTCCTTGGTGTAGTAGAGATCGCCGCGTTTTTCGCCGTGGTATTCGAGGATGTGCGTTTCCACGATCGAATCGACGGGACAGCTTTCCTCGCAGAAGCCACAGAAGATGCACTTGGTTAGATCGATGTCGTAACGCGTGGTGCGGCGCGTACCGTCTTCACGCACTTCCGATTCGATGTTGATGGCCAAGGCCGGACACACCGCTTCGCACAGTTTGCAGGCGATGCAGCGCTCTTCGCCGTTGGGATAACGACGCAGCGCGTGCAGGCCGCGGAAGCGCGGGCTGTAAGGTGTCTTCTCCTCCGGAAACTGGATGGTGATTTTCCGCTGGAACAGATGACGGCCTGTCAGCGCGAGCCCTTTCACCAACTCATAGAGCAGGAAGGTTTTGAAAAAATCTTGGATACGGTTCATGTCGCTAACCTTAATTCCAGATGTTCCAAGGCGTCTGCATCCAGGCCGCGATCACGATCAACCAGATGATGGTGATCGGAATGAAGACCTTCCAGCCCAGACGCATGATCTGGTCGTAGCGGTAACGCGGGAACGTCGCGCGGAACCACAGGAAGAAGAACAGCAGGAACAACACTTTGGCCACCAGCCAGAAAATGCCCGGGATGGCGTTGAAAAAGGGAACGTTGAACAAGGGCAACCAGCCGCCGAGAAACATGAGCGCGGCCAAGGTGGAGACCAAAATCATGTTCATGTATTCGCCCAGGAAGAACAGGGCGAAACCGATGCCGGAATATTCGACGTGGAAACCGGCGACCAGCGCCGATTCGTCTTCGGCTACATCGAAGGGCGCGCGGTTTGTTTCGGCCACCGCCGAAATGAAATAAACCATGAACATCGGCAACAGCGGCAACCAGTTCCACGATAGGAAACTGAGCCAACCATTCGCGAACTGGCCACGCCCTTGCGAGTTCACAACTTCGGAAAGGTTGAGGCTTTGCGAAACCAGCAGGACGCACACGAGCGCAAAGCCCATGGCGATTTCGTAGGCGACAATTTGAGCGGCCGAACGCATCGCACCCAGAAAGGCGTATTTGGAATTCGACGCCCAGCCGGCGATGATGACGCCGTAGACACCCATCGACGTAATGGCCATGACGTACAGCAAACCGGCGTTGACATCGGCCAGCACCAACTCGGGCTGGAAGGGAATCACCGCCCATGCCGCCATCGCGGGCATCAGCACCATCATCGGCGCAATAAGGAAGAGCACCTTGTTCGCGCTGGAAGGCAGGATCACTTCCTTGAACATCAGCTTGAACACATCGGCGAAGGGCTGCAGCAGGCCCAGCGGACCGACGCGGTTCGGACCGATACGCACCTGCATATAACCGATGATTTTGCGTTCGGCTAAGGTCAGATAGGCCACGCAAAGAATGACGGGCACCGAAATGATCAGAATCAGCACCACATACTTGATCAGCGTCCCGAGCGCGGGACCCCAGACATCGCCGAGAAAGCCGGTCAGCAGGTCCGAAAGCATATTGAAGACTTCCATGCTCAGGCACGCTCCACGCTGATTTCACCGAACATCGCACCCAGGTCGGCGGTAGATGAATGGGCCGCCGCGACGCGTACGCAACCGTCTGCGAGACGATCGTCCAATTCCGCTTCGATCAAGGCTTCTCCGCCCTCTTGCTTGACCTTCACCAACTGCCCGGCAACGACGCCGAGCTTATGGATCAGCGCCGCGTTCATATAGGCTTTCGGCGCGGCCGAAGCGGGCGCTTCTTGCAAAGGCACGGAGCGGCGCGCCAGCGGATCGGCAAAGTAAATTGGCACGTCGGCCACGCGTTCCAGGGCCGCGCTACCGGCATTTGCATTCACGGCAATGCCGCTCACCTCATTCGACAAGGGCAGCGCAGCGCGCTGTGCTTCGTCACGTACTTCCTCGCTGCTGTCCTGCTCGAAATCCTGCAGGCCAAGCAGATTGCCCAGTACGCGCAATACTTTCCACGCGGGTCTCGCTTCGGCATACGGCTTCACGGTGGGATTGAAACTTTGCAGACGACCTTCGGTGTTGACGAAGCTGCCGCTGGTTTCGGTAAAAGGCGTAATCGGCAGAATCACGTCGGCGTATTCGACCGCGTGCGACTGGAACGGCGTTAGCGCTACAACGAAGTCCGCCTTGTTCATTGCGGCGATAGCCTGACGCGGATTGTGGCAATCGAGTTCGGGCTCGACGTTGAGCAGCACGTAGGCCGATTGCGGTTGCGCAAGCATCGCCGCTGCATTCAGACCGGAACCGCTGGGAATGCATTGCGCTTGGTAGCCGCCAACGCTATTGGCCGCTTCGCCAAAGAAACCGAAACGTCCGCCGGTGATTTGTGCGAGCTCTTGCGCCAGCGCGTGCAGTTGCGCCGCTTGGGGATGCTGAACCGCGCTATTGCCGAGGAAAATGCCGACTTTCTGCCCCGAGGCAAGACTGGCGGCGATGGACGCGTAAACATCTTTCGCATCGCCTGCGGCGCTCTTCGCTGTGCGCGCGGCGTTCACGATATTTTGTAGGGCGCCTACCAATTGGCTCGGACGCACGATGGCGCGATTCTTCGTTTTGACGAGCGAGTCGTCGTCGGCCACATGCAGCACGTTGAACTGCTGGCCCTTCTTCGCCGCTTGGCGGAACCGGTTGGCGATCAGCGGATGATCTTTACGCAGGAAAGAGCCAACGACCAGCACGCGGTCGAGCGTATTCAGCTCCTGCACTTTCATTCCGAGCCAAGGCGCGCCTTTGCGCTTGCCGTCGGCGGAGAAATCGGACTGACGCAGGCGGAAGTCGACGTTGTCGCTACCCAGCGCCCGCGTCAGTTTCTGCAGCAGATACAATTCTTCGAAGGTGGCATGCGGCGAGCCCAATGCGCCAACTTTCTGGCAGGCCTTGTGCAGGCCTTCGGCCACGCGCTCCAGCGCGGTCTGCCAATCCACTTCGCGCCATTCCCCGCCCTGCTTCACCAGCGGCTTTTCCAAGCGGCCTTCGTCCAGAGCTTCGTAAGAGAAGCGGTCCTTGTCCGACAGCCAGCATTCGTTCAGCTCTTCGTTCTCCAGCGGCAGCACGCGCATGACTTTGGAGAGTTTCACTTGCACGATGAGGTTCGAACCGAGGCTATCGTGCGGGCTGATCGAACGGCGACGGCCCAATTCCCAGGTACGTGCCGCATAACGGAACGGCTTGGAGGTCAACGCACCGACGGGGCACACATCGATCATGTTGCCGGAGAGTTCGGATTCCACCGCGCGACCGACGAAGGACACGATCTCGGAATGCTCACCACGGCCGATCATGCCCAATTCCATCTGACCTGCGATTTCCTGACCGAAACGCACGCAACGCGTACATTGGATGCAGCGAGCCATTTCTTCCGCGGAAACCAGCGGACCCATGCTCTTTGGCACGACGACACGCTTCGGTTCCTGATAACGCGAGTTCGATTTGCCGTAACCCACCGCCAGATCCTGCAACTGGCATTCGCCACCCTGGTCGCAAATCGGGCAATCGAGCGGATGGTTGATGAGCAGAAATTCCATCACGCTCTTCTGCGCAGTCTTGGCGTACTCGGAAACGATAGAGACTTTCATCCCATCCGTAACCGGCGTCGCACAGGCGGGCAGCGGCTTGGGCGCCTTCTCCACCTGCACCAGACACATGCGGCAATTGGCCGCGATAGACAGCTTGGGGTGATAGCAGAAGTGAGGCACATACATGCCCAACTGACGCGCGGCGTCCATCACCGTCTGGCCCGGGGACACTTCGGTTTGCTGTCCGTCGATTTCGATTTTCAACGTGCTCATATGCTTCTTCAGGCCGCCACGCGCTCTACCGGCCGGACGCTATGTCCGCCGACCAGGCAGTTTTTGTGGTCGATGTGATATTGGAATTCGTCGCGATAGTGTTGTACGAAGGCGCGCACCGGCATTGCAGCCGCGTCACCCAGCGCGCAAATCGTGCGTCCCTGGATTTGATCGGCGAGGTTAAGCAGCAGATCAAGATCTTCGTTGCGGCCGAGACCGTGCTCGATACGATGAATGATGCGATACAGCCAGCCCGTGCCTTCGCGGCAAGGCGTGCACTGCCCGCAGGATTCTTCGTAGTAAAAATACGCGAGGCGTTCGGCCGCGCGCACCATGCATGTCGTCTCATCCATCACGATCACGGCGCCGGAACCCAGCATCGAGCCCGCTTTCACGATGGAGTCGTAGTCCATATCCGTTTCCATCATGAGGTGGCCGGGAATCACCGGCATCGAGGAACCGCCAGGAATCACACCTTTGATCTTTTTACCGCCGCGCATACCACCCGCCATTTCCAACAACTTGGCGAAAGGAGTGCCCATGCGAATTTCATAGTTGCCCGGGCGTTCGACGTGACCCGAAATCGAAAAGATTTTGGTACCGCCGTTATTGGGCTTGCCCAGGCTTAGATACGCATCGCCGCCATTCAACATAATCCATGGCACCGCAGCGAAGGTTTCGGTGTTGTTGATCGTGGTCGGTTTACCGTAGAGGCCGAAGCTCGCGGGGAAAGGCGGCTTGAAACGCGGTTGGCCTTTTTTGCCTTCCAGCGATTCGAGCAACGCGGTTTCCTCGCCGCAGATATAAGCGCCGTAACCGTGATACGCATGCAATTGGAAATTGAAACCCGAACCCAGAACGTTGTCGCCGAGGAAACCCGCGGCGCGCGCTTCTTCCAGCGCTTCTTCGAAGCGTTCGTAAGTTTCGAAAATCTCGCCGTGGATATAGTTGTAACCCACGGAAATGCCCATCGCGTAGGCCGCGATGGCCATCCCTTCGATCAGGATGTGCGGGTTGTACCGCATGATGTCCCGATCTTTGAACGTCCCCGGCTCGCCCTCGTCCGAATTGCAGACCAGATATTTCTGCACCGGCGAATTGCGCTGCATGAAGCTCCACTTCAACCCGGTGGGAAAGCCCGCGCCACCGCGACCGCGCAGCACGCCTTTCTTCACTTCGGCGATCACTTCTTCGGGAGGCATCGGCGCGGTAAGCACCTTGCGCAACGCTTCATAACCGCCACGCGCGACATAATCTTTCAGCCGCCAATTGTTGCCGTCGATGCCTTTCATGATGACCGCATCGGGGCCGTAGACATCCGGCGAGAAGGGAGGATGTGCAGTATTCATAGCGCTTAGGATTTTTTCCCGGCCAATTCGGCCAACAATTTATCGATGGCTTCAGGCGTCATGAAGCTCAACATTTTTTTGTTGTTATGGAGCATCACCGGCGCATCGCCGCAGGCGCCAAAACATTCGCCCTCTTTGAGGGTGAATTGGCCGTCGGCGGTGGTTTCATTGAAACCGATTTTCAAGCACTTCTTCAAATGCTCCGCCGCGTCCACCGAACCCGAGAGGGCACAGGGCAGATTGGTGCAGATGCTGAGCTTGTGTTTG
>DATEEW010000056.1:0-4506 GCA_035280965.1 Burkholderiales bacterium | reverse complement strand
TTGAGGTCGAAGGCTCCGCCGCCAATCTTGGTAATTTCAATCGCCGTGAGAAGACCGAAGATTCCGGTCGCCCAGTGCCCATGAATGACGTCATTACCGGCGCCGTAGTAGTTGCCTACTTGGGTAGCAAACCCGGCGCTTCCGGAATTCGGAAGGAAATCCAATCTGAAGCCCCCCTCCTCGTAATAATCGACGTCGTTCCAATTGACGCTGTTATTCGTCGTTTGCGTCGTAGAATCCAAGCGCGTGACAGTACCGCCGGTGAAGGTGATCACGACAGCACTTGCCGGAACACTGAGTATCAGCAACAACATGCCGGCCAGAAACTTTGAGATGTTGAGGTTCATCGTATCTTCCCAGTTGAAATGTTTTACGGACTCCGCAGCGGACCATCTACTAGGTTGGCGCCTAAGAGCAACACTTACGCCCAATTCGATATCGCAATGTTTACAGGTGATTTTTTAAATTTGGTGCGACCATTCCACAAAATGAGCAACCACACCTGTAAATCAAATCGACGTCCATTGGGTGATAAAAACGGCGGCTGCGCGCGAGTTAAGAATATGTCGGGAAGGCGCGACCCTAGAGAGGCGTAATGAAAACTTTGCGAAACAAGCTGCTGGTCGTCGCTGCGCTTGCATTGGTGCTGGCGTTGATCTGGTTGCAACCGCTCGATGCGATGGCGCAACGTCACGTCGAGTCCGGCTTTAAACGGGCACTGACGACTTTCGCCGCGGCAAGAACATTGAACGCGGTGCTCAGCGTCGTTCAAAGCACGTCGATAGGCGTTCACATCGGCGTGGCCGGTTCGGTCCACCCCGGGGCGATACTCGAACCACTGGACGATCTGATCGAACAATTTTCGGCCGTCATGTTGGCCGCCACGCTCTCTTTCGCGGCGCAGGGCTTGATGCTGCATCTCGCAACCGCGTGGCCGGTAAGCGTGCTGCTCACAGTGGTATTGATCGGATGGGGTCTGCGTCGCATGCAAGGCAAGCCCATGTCGTCATGGTTGCCTCGATTGGCGCTGGGCCTTCTTTGTCTGCGTCTCAGCGTCCCGCTGCTTGCTTTAGCGAGCGAGGCGACGTATCAACTCGTGTTTGCGGGGGACTACAAGGCCTCGCAGGCGCAAATCGATGGCGTCGACATTCCCGATAATGAAATTCGCTCCGACGAAACTTTTGCGGAACGCGCGAAGCGATGGTGGGCCGAAAGCAAGGAGATCAACAAAAAGATCGAGGCGGTGAAAGCCAAAGCGGAATCACTCGTTGAGCATGTAATCAAGCTGGCGGCCATTTTCATCGTTCAAACCGCTGTGCTTCCGCTGCTGTTCTTTTGGTCCATGTTATGGCTGTATCGCGCATTAGCGAAATCGGCATTCGTACGTCAGACGGAGTGAAAATTGGCTAGAGCAGAAGTACCTGTCATTTAGAATCTCCCTTCTTCTCCGGCCCCTAAGGTGTTCCATGAAGTTTTTGGTGTTCATGAGTTTCTTCAGCGCAGGCTTGGCGCACGCCGAAAGCATCAACCGTTGTACCGATGCGAACGGCAAGGTTGCGTATTCGACTACGCCTTGCCCGGCAGGCGTCACGGCCACCAAAACGCTCGAAATGAAAAACTCCCCTTCTTCGCCGGTTGAGAACAGCATCGCAACAGATTTGAAGAAGCAAGAGGCGGAATTCCAGCGCCGACGCAACAACCGAGTAAATCAACAACTCCGGGAAGAGCAGCAAAACGCTCGCGCAAGAAGGCAGGAAGAAGACTATCGTCGTCGAAAAGAAGAAGCTTCGATCAACTCGCAGCGCAACAAGGCGATGACACGCCGAAATCTCGAGGAAGACGGCCTCCGAGCACCGACCGCTATGCGGGCGCCTTAATAGGCTCTAATAGCCATATGGTCTCGGGTTTTTCACTTTGCTTGGAAAGGCCCAAGTTACGAAGTTGAAAGCGCGTAACATCCTGAAAGAAAAGGTCCAAGGACTGAGATAGCACGACCGCGAGCGAATCTCGAATGGGCGCACGTATGAAAATACAATTCTGGTTTGACTTTGGAAGCCCGTATTCCTATCTGACGGCGACGCGCATCGAGCGCCTCACGCAGCAAGCCGGCCTCCAATTCGAATGGCGGCCATTCTTGCTGGGACCGATCTTCCGTAAACAGGGTTGGGACACCTCTCCCTTCAATCTCTATCCCGCCAAAGGTCGATACATGTGGCGAGATATCGAACGGACATGCGAGGCGATGGGGGTGACATGTCGCATGCCCACCGTTTTCCCGCAGAACGGTTTGATTGCTTCGAGGGTCGCCTGCACCTTCACCGATGCCCAATGGGTGTCCGCTTTTATTAAAAACACCTTCGCAGCGAGTTTTGTTTCGGACCTCGAACTCTCAGACCCCACCGTTATAGAAAAACTGCTGGATGAGGTCGGGCAGTCCGGCAAGGAAATTCTCGCCATCGCACAAAGTCCGGAATCCAAAGAGCGCCTCCGCGCACAAACCGAAGACGCCGCAGCTTATGGGATCTTCGGTGCGCCGACGTTCAGAGTGGGAAACGAGTTGTTCTGGGGCAACGATCGTCTTGAAGATGCAATCAAGTGGGCGAGCCGGTCAGGCTAAAAGCCAGAACCGGTGCCGACGACTCAAACGTTGTCTAAAGTCATGACAGCGCCGAAATCAAAGAATCCGGATTCTTTGTTCCCACCTGCTCACTATCCAAGCCTGTGATCAATTAGGATAACGACCTGTCTAGAAGCGCCCTCCACGGCCAAGGCCATAGATGAGTAAACGCACGACGTTGATCTGCATGTTGGCGGCTGCAATGTTGGCGATTGCCGCACCCATTCTGCTGTCGATTCACATCGCCAAAGAAGAAGGCCTGAACGCAGAAAAGGATCTGGTGCTCGGCTACGCGCGAGATGTGCTGGGGCGCTCCGAAGCTACGGCAGATCAGATCGACGCGGGATTCAATGCTTTGCTCGCAAACGGCGGAACGAGTCCCTGCTCACCCGAGAACATCACCCTCATGGTGAAAATCGACGCGGTCTCCAGCTATATCCAGACCATCGGACATGTTTCCGGTAATCGTCTCGACTGCTCCTCGCTGGACAACACCGTGGGCGATGTCTTTCTCGGCCCGATCGATCTCGTGCAGCCCAGCGGCGTCAAGATTCGCACCACTGTCGTTTTTGAATTTGCCAAGGGAATACCTTTCCTGGTGGTCGAACGCGACGGTTACGCGGCAATCATCCATAAAAATCTTCCCATCGATGTGACTACCGAAGCGAAGGACGTTTCGCTCGCGACGCTTACCGGGGCGAACGTGCGCGGCATCCTCACCTCCCGCGGGTTAGTAAAACAAGAATGGCTCGAAAAAATGCGGATCGGCAAAGAAAGGACCTTCGTGGATGGCGATCACGTGGTCGCCGTCGTCGCGTCGAAGCGATATCACATCGGCGCCATTGCGGCCCGTCCGATCGCCTTGCTCAACGAGCGGGTGCGCGCCGCGGCAAAGGTCATTGTGCCAGTAGGTATCGTTGCCGGAATTCTCCTGGCGGTAGTGATTCTCTATATCGCCCGATTGCAACTGGAGATGCCCGCCGTTATCAAAACAGCCCTAAAGCAAAACGAGTTCTATCTCCTCTATCAACCGATCGTCGATCTGCACACGAGGAAATGGGTGGGCGCAGAAGCGTTGATTCGCTGGCGTCGACCCACTGGTGAAATGGTGCGCCCGGAAGCGTTCATTTCCGTCGCCGAAGATAGCGGGCTCATCAATAGAATTACAGAGCGTGTGATACATCTCGTCGCGCGCGACGCGGCGGGCCTGTTCAAGGAACACCCCGATTTCCATATCGGGATCAATCTCTCGTCCGCGGACATACACGAACCGGCGACGGCCGGGCTGTTTCAAAAGCTGGCGAAGGATATCGGCGCGAAGGCGGGCAACATCATCGCCGAAGTGACCGAACGCGGATTCACCGATCCGCAATTTGCGTCGCGAGTGGTCGAGGATATGCGCAAGCTCGGCATCCGCGTCGCGATCGATGACTTCGGCACCGGATATTCCAGCCTATCGCTTCTGCAAAGCTTGGAACTCGACTATCTCAAAATCGACAAGTCCTTTGTGGACACCCTCGGCACCGGCGCTGCGACAAGCCATGTGGTGTTGCATATCATCGAAATGGCGAAATCGCTAAAGCTGGAAATCGTCGCCGAAGGCGTCGAGACCGAAGCGCAAGCGCATTTTCTGCATGAACGTGGCGTTCAATACGCTCAGGGCTGGCTGTTCGCAAAAGAGATGTCGATCGAAGACCTGCGCGCAGACCTTAAGGCGTCATCGCCTGATCAATCGACTTCCGCGTGATGCCGTAGCGCTGCCCTCTTTCCTCCCGATTTTCGCCACAATTACCATTCATAAAGCCTAGGTCAGAATCCTCAGACCAAGCTCTATGTTCATCGCCCACGCACCCTTCGGCTACGTCATTTCAGTAGCGGTCATGAATCGC
>DATEEW010000055.1:0-5498 GCA_035280965.1 Burkholderiales bacterium | reverse complement strand
GAAGCCATCTTGGTACTCGCGGCGGTTGTTGCGTTTCTGGTCAAAGCGGAGCGACGCGACGCCTTACGTTATGTACACGCCGGTTGGATTTCTGCGTTGGCGTTGGGGGTATTCACCTGGTTCGCAGCTTCTTATCTGGTTTCGATCAGCGGCGCGGGAAGAGAACTTACTGAAGGGATTACTGCGCTGGTCGCCGCAGTGGTACTGCTTTACGTCGGCTTCTGGATGCACAGCAAAGCCTACGCGCAGGCGTGGCAGCGTTATGTGCGCGAGAAACTAAGCGGCGCTTTATCGACGGGAACAGTATGGGCGCTCGCGGTCCTCTCGTTCCTTGCGGTCTATCGCGAAGTTTTCGAAGTCGTGCTGTTCTATCAAGCCCTTTGGACGCAAGCGGGGCCGGACGGGGGTTCTGCGGTGATTGGCGGTTTTGTCGTTGCGGCGGTCGTGCTTGTGCTGCTTTCTTGGGCGATATTCCGATATGGTATTCGTTTGCCCTTAGGCGTCTTCTTCGGCGCCAGTTCGGTGTTGATGGCGCTGCTCGCCATCGTCTTCGTCGGTAAAGGAGTCGCGGCTTTGCAAGAAGCCGGCTATATCGCAGTGGATTTGGTTAATTTCCCGCGCATTGCCGCCTTGGGCGTTTATCCGACCAGCCAAAGCCTTTTGGCGCAAGCGAGCTTGGTGGTGGTGATTGCTTTGGGCTTTGCGTGGACCTACAAGGTCGCCGGGAAAAAGAGTTAGTTCTAAGGACGTGGCGCCTAGAGCCGCCGATACGTCATGGGTCAATGCAAGCGGCGTCTGCTCGTAGGCGATAGCGTGGCCTGAATAGAAGGCATGGGTTCGCGCACTCCTGTCGCCGCCGGGCCGCGGCTGAAGAGTTGATTTACCACCGCTACTACTTGGGCGATTTCCGCTTCGCCGAATTGGCGGGTGAGTAAATGCGTGACGTCTTCGATCATCGCCGTCCGCTGCGCTTCATGGATCGCTTCGGCGGTGGGTCCCACGAAGACAACGCCGTATTCGTCCTGGCCGTCCTCATGGTAATAGGTCACTTCGATTTCGGCGGCGCGCTCGGTATAAGGGTTGAGCGATTGCAATGCCGTTTCGATATGCTCGCGAAAGTTGCGCCCCACGTCGCCCGTCCAGCACACTTCGAGTACGCGCTGTTTGCTGTCGAAGGAAATGCCGGGCTCGTCCTCGTATGCGCTGCGGGCGTCGGCCAGCGAATCTTCGTCGATATAATCGAGCCACGGTCGCAGCGCAACTTCGATCTGCGATTGGGTGACGCCGTGTCGCATGGGTACCGCGCCGTGTACATGAACTTCGGTACGCATTAGTGTTACTCCAAAGAACGGGTTTGAATCAGCCCGCCATTGTCCTCTTCTTTGCCGCCAAACGCCAAATTAAGGCCTAGGGAATGCCTGATTAAGCGTCGAGGATGATCGCGAGTGCGCGCAGCTGTACGAGCGAGGACAAATTAAAACAATGCCCTGGGCGCTTTAGGCTGGCGACGTGATTCATTAATAAACCTCAATTAGCGCCTCCTCAGGCTTCGCTCCACAGTTTGCCGCCGGTAGCCCATTCATCCTTCTGGATCTCGCTGAAAATCACGTCTACCGCACCGGGCTCGCATTTGAGGATCTGGGAGGCTTCGCGGGTAATGGCGACGGCGAATTCTTTCTTTTGCTCCAGCGTGCGGCCGGGGAACATTTCTACGCGGATCAAGGGCATGGCGTTCTCCAAATAAGGGCCGCTCAAAGCGGCATCGCCCCCAATGATAACGAAGCTGGCCGGACTATCGATACTCCGGCACGAACTCTTCGCTTTCGATCTGCTTGCCCGCCGCGTTCAGCGTGTCCATGCGCACCGGGAACCCCCAAAGCCGCGCCAGATAAGTCATGACTTTGTCGCAGTCTTCGTTCAAGGGGCGATTACGGTGTTGACGATGACACACGGTAAGGGATCGATCGCCGTCGCGGTCATAGCCCGTAATCTGGATGTCCGGCATCAAGTGGTCTCGGTTGTACTGGCTGGCGAGCAAGCTACGTACGCGTTTGTAGCCTTGATCGTTGTGGATGCTGTCGATTTCGAAGTGGGTCTCGTCTTCGTGGTCCGCAATGGCGAATAGGCGGAATTCGCGTATTAAACGCGGTGATAGATATTGCGCGATGAAGGATTCGTCCTTGTAGTTGCGCATCGCGAAGTCCAAAACCTGATGCCAATCGCGGCCGGCGATGTCCGGGAACCAGTAGCGATCTTCTGCCTCGGGCGCTTCGCAAATACGTTGGATATCGCGCATCATGGCGAAGCCCAAGGCATAAGGATTGATACCACCGTAACCCCGTTCGTCGAAACCACGTTGTGTTACCACGTTGGTGTGGTGATGCAGAAATTCGAGCATGAAGCCGTCGTCCACATGGCCGTGTTCGAACATGCGGTTGGTGAGCGTGTAGTGCCAGAAGGTAGCCCACCCCTCGTTCATCACCTTGGTCTGGCCTTGAGGATAGAAGTATTGGGCGAGCTTGCGCACGATACGCACCACTTCGCGTTCCCAAGGCTCCATGCGCGGCGAAAATTTTTCAGCGAAATAAAGCAGGTTCTCCTGAGGTTCCGGGAAACTGCTTTTTCCTTTCCCGGCGCCGCGTCGATTGCCACTAGGCAGGGTCCGCCAGATTTCGTCGTATTGGCGCCAAGCGTGGGCTTCGCGTTCGCGCATGCGCGCCACTTCTTCTGCGGCCGACAAGGGGCGTGGATGCCGATAGCGATCGACGCCGTAGTCCTGCAATGCGTGACATGCGTCCAGTAGCGTCTCCACCGCATCTACGCCGTGGCGCTCCTCGCATTGCATAATGAAATTCTTCGCGAACACGAGGTAGTCGATGATCGCGTCCGCGTTCGTCCACTGACGAAACAGATAGTTTCCCTTGAAAAAGGAGTTGTGCCCATAACAAGCATGCGCGATGACCAGCGCTTGCAGTGTCATGGTGTTGTCTTCCATCAAATACGCGATACACGGATTCGAATTGATTACCAGCTCGTAAGCGAGCCCGCGCATGCCTTTGCGATACGCCTGCTCGTGTTTGAGAAATTCCTTGCCGTAGCTCCAGTGGTGATAGCCAATCGGCATGCCGGTCGAGGCGTAGGCATCGAGCATCTGTTCCGAACTGATGACTTCGATCTGGTTCGGATAGACGTCTAGCTTGTATTCGTTGCACGCTATATCGCCGATCGCCGCGTCATAGCGCTGCAACAGGTCGAAATTCCAATCGCCGCCGGTAGAAATCGGTTTCATAGCTGTCCTAAACTTTGGACGAATCTTTTTGGAACAGTTCGCGAAACACCGGATAGATGTCCGCGCGATTCGCCACGCGCTTCATTGCAAAATGCTTGACCTCGATGCGTTGATAGGCGGTCCAAAGCGTGCTGGTTTGTTCCAGTCCTTCGGTGGGAATGTCGACATAGGCGAAATAGCGCGTCAGCGGCAGCAACTCTTTTTCCAGATAGCCGCGGCTTTTCTCCGGGTCTGCGCCGAAAGCGTCGCCGTCCGAGGCTTGTGCGCCGTAGATGTTCCAGGCGGCGGACGGGTAGCGTTCTTCCATTATCTCTTTCATCAATTCCAGCGCTGAAAGCACGACGGTGCCGCCGCTATAGTTGCCGTGAAAGAACTCTTCTTCAGTCACTTCAGACGCGTCGTCGGTGTGACGGACGAACACGATATCCACCTTCTCGTACTTGCGAGTCAGGAACAGATACAGCAGTGAATAGAATCGTTTTGCCAGATCTTTCTTCTCGTCGGTCATCGAACCGGAGACATCCATCAGGCAGAACATCACCGCCTGGCTGATGGGGTGCGGCACTTTGATCCGATGCCGGTACCGCAAGTCGATTTCATCGATGAAGGGCACGCGACGCGGTGTTATGCCTTTATCGCGCAAAAGCTGCGTGCTGCCACGGGAAGCGATCCGGCGAGCCAGCGATTGTTTGAGTGACCGGACAATGTGCAGATTGCGCGGGGAGCCGCTGCGGCTGAAGCCTGCGTTCTGATTCCGTTTGTCATTGATGCTACCGAACACGGTTCGTTCCAGACGCGGCAGTTCCAGATCGTCCAGGAAGAGTTGCATGAACTCGTCGCGCGAGAGCGTGAAGGAAAAGCCGTCGAGCGCATCGCCCTCGCCGCCGCTTCCCTGACCCTCGCCTTCGCCCTCTTCGGGGCGCGGAATGCGATCCCCGGGCGTAAAGGTTTTATTGCCGGGGTGCACCATCTCCCGATCGCCCCCTTGTCCGTGGCGGAATGAGGGCTCGGAAATATCCTTCACCGGGATGCGGACTTGTCCGCCTCCCTCAAGATCCCGAATGGAGCGTTTGGAAACGATATCTCCGACGGCCCTGCGCAGATGATCTTTATAACGCTGAATAAAGCGTTGCCGATTCACCGCGCTTTTGCGCCGGTCATTCAGTCTACGATCTATAAAAATCGACATAGATGTTTACGGGTGGATACCGCGCCGCGAAGACACCAAGTAAGTCGAGTAAACCAAAAGCTTTGTTGGGTTGCTCAACCTACTTCGTGCTTCGCGCGCGCCGTCTCCATACCTGCGCCTTTCCTTAAGCCGATTTGCGCACGCGCAAATACCATTCGCACAACAGGCGAACCTGCTTCTCGGTGTAACCCTTCTGCACCATGCGTTGCACGAAGTTCTCGTGTTTGCTACGGTCTTCCGCCGATGCCTTGGCGTTGAAGGAGATCACCGGCAGGAGTTCCTCGGTGTTGGAGAACATCTTCCGCTCGATGACCTCGCGTAATTTCTCGTAACTCGTCCACGAAGGATTCTTGCCGCCGCCTTGGGCGCGCGCCCGCAAAACGAAGTTCACGATTTCGTTGCGGAAATCTTTGGGATTCGCGATGCCGGCAGGCTTCTCGATTTTTTCCAATTCCGAATTCAGCGTGGCGCGATCGAAGGATTCGCCGGTTTCCGGATCGCGATAGTCCTCGTCCTGAATCCAGTAATCCGCGAAGGTGACGTAACGATCGAAAATGTTCTGACCGTATTCGGAATAGGACTCCAGATAAGCCGTCTGGATTTCCTTCCCGATGAACTCCGCGTAGCGCGGACCCAGGAACTCTTTGATGAAGGAGAGGTACTTGCGCTTCAATTCTTCCGGAAGATCTTCGCGCAGGATGCGTTGTTCCAGCACGTACATCAGATGCACGGGATTTGCGGCGATTTCGGTCTGATCGTAGTTGAATACGGACGACAGAACCTTGTAGGCGAAGCGCGTCGACATGCCGTTCATGCCTTCGTCGATCCCGGCGAAATCGCGATATTCCTGGAAGGTCTTCGCGTTCGGGTCGACGTCCTTCAGATTCTCGCCGTCATAAATACGCATCTTGGAATAGAGACTCGAGTTCTCCGGCTCTTTGAGGCGGCTCAAGACCGAGAACTGCGCCATCATTTCCAAAGTGTGTGGCGCGCATGCTGCGCTGGCCAGCGAACTGGAAC
>DATEEW010000054.1:0-3439 GCA_035280965.1 Burkholderiales bacterium | reverse complement strand
GCAAAACTGTTGCCAGGCGATTTGCGCGGGATCGGCGTGCGTCACTTTGCGCAACAGCCATAACCATAGGAGCAACACAGCCAATCCCACAGTCCAGAACAGCGTGATGGCGATGTTTTGCCAACTAGGAGTAGGCATGCCAAATCGCGTCATCAAATCCCTTTGTCTTTCGGTGTCGTAGCCGAGCACCCATTGATTCCAGTAATTGTTGAGCGCTTCGAAGTTCATCCTCAAATTCCGTAGCCAGGGTAAATCCGGTTGCAACAAGAAGGGCACCGGGTCACCGCCGGGAACTGCGGCAGACAGGCCTTGTTCGGCTCGCGTCGGTATCGCCGCCGCCGTAGGGTCGATACGAATCCAGCCCGTCTCCGGCAGCCAAACTTCCACCCACGCGTGCGCGTCGGATTGCCGTACGGTTATGAAGCCGTCTACGGGATTGATTTCCCCGCCTTGATAACCCGTGATTATGCGTGCGGGTACTCCAGCCGCGCGCATGAGAATGGCAAATGCGCTGGCAAAATGTTCGCAAAAGCCGCGACGTGAGTCGAACAAAAATTCATCGGCGCTATGTTCAATAGCGAGCGGAGGATTCAAAGTGTAGATGTAGTTGCCGGTTTTGAAATGGTCGATTGCCAGCGAGACTACATTGTGATCGTTTTTCGCTTTTTTGCGCCAACTTTGAGCGAGCGCGCGTGCCCGCGGGTTGTAATGTTCCGGCAATTGCGTTGTTGCATCCAGTGCGGTCGCATCCCCGCCGCTCACGGCGCGGTACTGCAGACTCGAGCGCCCGGTGTAACGTATTCGCTGTCGCACCGGATCTTCCGTCAGGACTTGATAGTCGGGGAAGGGCCGCATGCCTTCGGGTATCGCGGTCGCCAATTCGAGGAAAAACAACCAGTGTCGATTGTGCGGCTCCAGCGTAACTTCATAGTCAATCGGATCGCCGACGCCTTGTAAGCTATACCTGTCCTGAGGTGAATAGGACGGCCCGGCAGTCCAGGTACGGCCGTCGTACTGTCGCAACACCGGGCCGCGCCAATACAAGTCGCGTCGCGGTGGCGCTGGGGTTGCGAATTTAACGCGAAAGGCAATGGCATCGGATTGCGATAGGGCGCTGATGTTGCCCGGTGTCATGCTGTCCGAAAGCCCGGTCTTGCCGCCGAAGGCGTCGGCGGGCATTCCCCACAAAGGCCCTTGTATCCGCGGAAAAAGCAGGAAGAGCATCACCATTAGCGGAATGCCTTGCGCAAGCAGCATACCGGTGCGGTGGAGCTGCGCGCGCGGGGCGAGGCCGGGCGCGCTGGCGCCGAGCAGCGCGGCTGTCAGAAAAAAAATCGCGCAGGCGATCAAAAGGGCGGTTGCCGCCGTCTGGCTATAGAAGAACGCGGTTAGCGCGAGGAAGTAGCTCATCATCGCCGCTATTGCGATATCACGTGCGCGTTGAGCTTCCAGCATTTTTAGCGCAACCAAGGCGACGAGCAGCGTGACGCCTGCCTCACGTCCGAACACAGTGCGATGGCTAAGATAAATGCCGCCGATGGTAAGGAGTGTGAGAGGAACTAGCAGCCAACGACGCGGCAAACGTTCGTGCTTGAGCGTGGCCCATATACGCCAGGCGAGGGCACTGGCGGCAAGTACTGCGACCCACCAGGGCAGACGATTCAAATGCGGTAGGGCGGCCAGCGTGATGCCGGTGATTAGCAGCAGCACCGTGAAGGGCGCAAGTTGGGCGCGCAGCGGTGCTGCGGTGCTGATGGACTTATTGCGAAACCAGCGCATCGCTTATGTCTCGTGTAATCCGTGGAGGGCGAGCATTTTCAGACATTGATGCCGGTGCGCTTCACCCATGCCGCAGGCGATGCGTTTTCCAGATACATGTAGCGCATAGCTCATGCCGTTTTCCTCGGCAAGCAACACCCAGCGCGTCAATCGTGAAACGCGTGCCTCCACGTCCATGGCCGGCGGCAAGGTGTCAAAATCGAAAATCAATTCCGCCGCCGCCTGGGCGCTAAATAGCTTCGTGAGCAGCAATTCGTTACGCGCCACCGATTTCCAGGCTACGTGTCTCAAACTGTCCCCGGGCTGATAAGGACGCAGACCGAAAAAGTCATCGCTACCTGCGCCCGCTTCGCTAAGCGTCCCGGCATTGGAAGCCGTACGCAAATCGGAAAGCGCGGCTTGATCGGGTTTCGCATAAATGAGCGCACGCATATCGAAGTGCACATAGGACCAGGCGCGCACCAGACCGAGTGGAAAATGAGTCTGCACCTTGACTCGCGGTAGAGATAGCCAACCGCGTCGCGAACCTCGGAGGCGGAGACCGACCGTCGCAGCGCCGCGTGCCGGCACGTCGCATGAAAGAATTTCTTCGGCGCAATGCACTTCGAGCGCGATCCGCGCGTAGTGGCCCGAGTTGTCGAAATGCAATTCGAAGGCGGCCGTATCTCCTTCGAAGGCGGTTTCGGTGTGGCCTTGTGACACCTTCAAATGCACCAGATTGCGATAGGTATGCAGCATCGCCACGATGCTCATGCCCGCAAGCAAGAAGGTGAGCATGTAGCCAAGGGAGAGCGAGTAGTTGATCGAGGCGGCGAGCATGAAAAGCAGCGCGCAGCCAAACGACAGTCCCCGGCCGGTGGGCAGCACGAATACGCGTCGATGCGTGAGGTAAATCGGACCATCCACGGGTCTGGATCGCCCACGCCCATGGCGCAGCCATTCCAGTACAGCAGAACGTTCAGAGAGCGCAGTCGCTGTCAAGATGGATTGGGGAAGGTCTGATTAAGTGCTAAAGATGGTCGCGAGTGCGCGTAGCTGTACGAGCGAGGACAAAGTAAAGCATGGCCTTGGGCGCTCAAACTAGCAACGTCATTCATCAACAAACCTTAATCAGAGCCCTCCTTAAGGAATCGGTACGGCTTCGATCAGCGCCGCGCCGATTTGTTCGCTGGGACGTCGCGTCGCGTTGTGGGCGAAATGCAACCGATGCGCAGCCACGCCGGGCAGTACCGCCTGGATGTCCTCGGGCAACACGCTGTCGCGGCCGTCGAGAAACGCCCACGCGCGTCCACAAGCGACAAGTGCGAGTGCCGCTCGCGGGCTTAGACCGGTAATGAAGTCGGGCGCTCTCCGCGTCTGCGCGACGAGCGCTTGCACATAATCGATCAGTGCCGGCGCGGTGTGCACCTTGCGCGCTTCTTCCTGCAAGGCAAGCAATTCAAACGGTTCAAGGCAAGGTCCGAGTGAAGCAATCATTTCGCGGCGGTCCTCGCCTTCCAGCAGCGAACGCTCTGCTTCGTGATCCGGGTAACCCAGCTCAATGCGCATTTGAAAGCGATCCAGTTGCGATTCGGGCAGCGGGAAGGTGCCGATCTGGTGCGCGGGGTTCTGCGTGGCGATGACGAAAAAGGGTTCGGGCAGCGGCATTGTCACCCCCTCC
>DATEEW010000053.1:0-10084 GCA_035280965.1 Burkholderiales bacterium | reverse complement strand
GCGCATCATCGCAAGCACGGCATTCAGCGTGTTGTATAGAAAATGTGGACGGATGCGTGCCTGCAATGCTTGCAAGCGCGATTCGGCGAGAACCGGCGAAAAAGCGAGTTGCCGCAGATGAAAGTAGGAAGCGAGCAGTGCCGTGACAAGCAAGGCGAAGGCGCAACCGCGCAAGTAATTGTGCGGGCCATAATCCACTTGCGCGATGAAGGCTTGCACCACCGCGCTGATGAGTAGCACGATAGCGGCTACCAACGCCAAACCGCGCCAATACGTCATTCGGGAGAGGAGGGGCTGTATCAGCCAGAGAACCGCGACTGCCGCGCACAAGGTGGGTTCGACAAATATTGCCACGTTGAGCAATTCATCCAGCAACTGCGACCAGCTGGCGGCCCGCAACATGGCGGCCAGAAAAGCGGCGCCGTTGACGACCAGCAGGATGCGCGCAATCACACCGTGATTGCGAAAATCCGGCAATGCTTCCGTCAAAAGGTGGCCTGAACGTACGTGCGCCATGGTTCGCTTGGTCGATGCCCCGCTAACGCATGCGCGCCGGACGGGGCTTTGGCTTAAAATCGGACGAATCAGGAAAAAGCCGCCATGCGGCAAAAAGCCTCCGTCATTCGTTCCATCGTGACGGATTGTTCAATTCCCCACCTCTTTTTACAAGCCGCCATGTCCGCTCCGAAGGAACCCAATCACACCCCGACCCCTCCCAAAGCCACGCAAGCGTGGTCCGGGCGCTTCGGCGAGGCGGTGGACGAACGCGTGAAACGCTATACGGCTTCGGTGTCTTTCGACAAAAGGCTGGCATTGGTCGATATCCAGGGCTCGCTCGCGCATGCGCGCATGCTGGAGGCAAAAACGA
This sequence comes from Burkholderiales bacterium, assembly GCA_035280965.1. Classification (GTDB taxonomy): domain Bacteria; phylum Pseudomonadota; class Gammaproteobacteria; order Burkholderiales; family SG8-39; genus DATEEW01. The sequence continues at coordinate 9,216 of DATEEW010000053.1, read as the reverse complement.
TCATTTCGGCTAAAGACCTCGCCGATATCGAACACGGTCTCGCGACCATCGATGCCGAAATCAAAAGCGGGGCCTTCGAATGGTCAATCGACGCCGAAGACGTGCATTTGAACATTGAAAGGCGGTTGACCGCCTTGGTGGGCGATGCGGGCAAACGACTGCATACGGGGCGTTCGCGCAACGACCAGGTCGCGACCGATATCAGGCTGTACTTGCGCGAGGCGATCGACGACATCGCCGTGCTGATTCGCGCTTTGCAAGGCGCGCTGGTCGATCTGGCCGAGAAACATGTTTCGACGGCGATGCCCGGTTTTACGCACTTGCAAGTGGCGCAACCGGTTACTTTCGGTCATCACCTGCTCGCGTATTACGAAATGCTCAAGCGCGATCACGCGCGTTTGCTGGATTGCCGCAAACGTGTGAACCACCTTCCGCTGGGCGCGGCAGCACTCGCGGGCACTTCCTTCTCCATCGACCGGGAATTCGTTGCCCGCGAACTGGGTTTCGATGGGGTATGCGAGAACTCCCTCGATGCCGTCTCCGATCGCGACTTCGCCATCGAGTTCTGCTCGGCGGCGTCGCTGTTGATGGTGCATCTATCGCGTTTCTGCGAAGAGCTGATTCTATGGATGAGCCCGCGCTTCGGTTTCATCATGTTGCCGGATCGTTACTGCACCGGCTCGTCGATCATGCCGCAGAAAAAAAATCCCGATGTGCCGGAGCTGGCGCGCGGCAAAACCGGGCGTGTCATCGGCCATTTGATGGGTTTGCTCGTCCTCATGAAGGCCCAGCCTTTGGCTTATAACAAGGACAATCAGGAAGACAAAGAACCACTGTTCGATACCGTTGATACCGTGGTCGACACCTTGGCCATTTTCGCGGAAATGGTTCCCGGAATCGAAGCGCGGCCCGAAGCGATGAAAGCAGCCGCCCTGGAAGGTTATGCCACGGCAACGGACTTGGCCGATTATCTGGTGAAGTGCGGCCTGCCTTTCCGCGATGCGCATGAAGTCGTTGCACGCGCGGTTCGCGTCGCCGAAGCGAAAGGCTGTGATCTCGCCGAACTGCCTTTGGCCACCTTGCAGGGGTTCACGACCGCTATAGGCGAGGATGTTTTCACGGTTTTGAGCGTGGAAGGCTCCCTTTCGGCACGCGATCACCGCGGTGGCACTGCCCCCGCTCAGGTTCTTGCCGCAGTGCGTCGCGCCCGCGACGAAATGAAGGGATAGGCCAAATATCTCCCGGCGGTATTTGACTGCCAAGCGGGCGCCGGGGGGCCGGCTTCATACGCGTGCGAAACTTGACTGCTTTCGCATGAAACGGGGCTTGAATGACCCTTGCGGGTGGAGTACACAGATATTGATGGCCAGTTCCGCTCCCACCTCTCCCGCGCTTGAAAATCCGTCGCCGGCTGTGCCGCCTGCGGAAGCCGCGTCGCGCCCGCTCCAGCGTATCGGCAAATACGAGGTGCTGCGCAAATTGGGTAACGGCGCAACGAGCGAAGTTTTCTTATGCCATGACGAATTCGCGAATCGCGATGTGGCGGTCAAAGTCGTTTACCAGGACAAGCTGAACGATACGGAACAAAAGGGCCGCGTTTATCGCAAGCTGTTCGTCACCGAAGCGTCGCTCGCCGGGCGTCTCTCGCACCCGCATATCGTGCAAATTTTCGACGCAGTCGTGGGCGATCAACAGTCCTACATCGTTATGGAATATGTGACCAACGGAACGTTGGAACAATTCTGCGAGCAGGACAAGTTGCTGCCAGTCGACAAGGTTGTCGAAATCATTTTCAAGTGCACGCGTGCGCTCGCCTTCGCACACAAGCAGGGCGTCACGCATCGCGACATCAAGCCTGCCAATATTCTCTCGTCCGGCGGGACCGATATCAAAATTTCCGACTTCGGTTCGGCGATTCTGAACAGCGGCGACACCACGCTGGTCGTGGGGATCGGATCACCGGCTTATATGTCGCCCCAGCAGATCAAGGAACAGCCGCTCGATCATCGTACCGACATCTACTCTCTAGGCGTGGTGATGTATCAATTGCTGGCCGGCACGCTGCCTTTCAACGCGACGAACAATTTCAGCATGATGTATCAGATCACGACGGCTGAACCGCAACCGCCATCCGCGCACCGACCCGATATTCCGCCCGCTTTGGACATCATTGTGAAGCGTGCGATGCAAAAGGACATCGACCGTCGTTATCAAAGCTGGGATGAATTCGCGCACGATCTGGCCGAAGCGTTCAGAGCCGAACACCTGGCGCGGCGCCAAGAAGTCGCCGACACAGAGAAGTTCGATACGCTGCGCGCCATGGGCTTCTTCAAGGAATTCGCCGATGCGGAACTTTGGGAAGTCATGCGCATCAGCCAGTGGCAGGACATGCAGCCGGGCATGCAAATCATGCGCGAAGGCGAAGAAGGCGATTTCTTCTGCATTCTCGCTGCAGGCGCCGTCCAGGTGACCCGCCAAGAACGACTACTCACAATACTGGAAGCGGGCGAATGCTTCGGCGAAATGGCTTACTTGTCGCGCGCTTCCAATCAACGCACCGCGGACGTTAAAGCGATGAACCTCGCGCGCGTCATTTCGATTCGATGCGATCGGCTGGCGGAAGCTTCCGACGCATGCCGGCATCGTTTCGATCGTGCCTTCATGGACATATTGGTAGGGCGCTTGAGCGCGGCCAACGTCCGCCTTACCGCCGCATAAAATGGATCGTTCGCTGCGCCTCGGCATCGAAGCCCAGCTCACAAAAACTGTAGAACGGCCCATACGCGTTATCGATTTCCATCAGGTCGGCGGGGGTTGCATCCATCGATGTTTTCGCATCGAAACCGACGGCGGCGCCTTCTTCCTCAAATTGAACGCGGCGCAATTCGCGGATCACTTCGACGCTGAAGCGGACGGACTGCTGGCGTTGCAAAAGTGCGGGGTCCGCGCACCGAGGGTGCAGTGCACTGGGTCCGATCAGGACGCCGCTTATATAGTGCTGGAGTTTCTGAATTTCGGCGACCTACCGCTACGGGGTTCGATGCATGCCTTAGGCGCCTCTGTTGCCCGCATGCACGCGCATACCGGCGCGGGCTACGGATGGAGTCGGGACAACTACATCGGCGCAACGCCACAACATAACGCGGCTTGCGCAACCTGGCTGGAATTCTGGCGCGAGCGCCGATTGGCGCCGCAACTGGCATTCGCTCGCCGCAATGGTCATCCCACGCTTGCGGAACCGGGGCTACAACTACTCGACGCGCTGCCGAAGTTGCTGGGCAATCACCAACCTCTACCTTCGCTTTTGCATGGCGACTTGTGGAGCGGCAATGCAAGCGCGCTAGTGGACAACACACCTGTACTCTTCGACCCCGCGGTGTACTACGGCGATCCCGAAACCGATCTCGCAATGACCGAGCTATTCGGCGGCTTCACCCCCGATTTCTATGCGGGGTATCGCAGCATTCGGCCCATCGATCCGGATTATGCGCAGCGAAAAACGCTGTATAACCTCTATCATCTGCTTAATCACTTGAACTTGTTCGGCGACGCGTATCTACCCCAATGCACGCATAGCATTTCCGAGCTGCTCGCCGCAGTCAAAAGTTGAGCGGACGATTGATCGCTCAGCTTTGCAGCGGTTTTGAAGTTCGCCCGACTGATATTTGGCAGCGCCAAAGAAGCAGTCGAACAACGGGAAAAGCCCCCTTGTAAATCACTGGGGCTTCGTTCAGCTTTGCAGCAATTTTTGCAGTTCGCCCGACTGATACATCTCTTTCATGATGTCGGAACCACCGACGAATTCGCCCTTGATATAAAGCTGCGGAATGGTGGGCCAATTGGCGAATTCTTTTATGCCTTGGCGAATTTCCGGATCTTCCAGCACGTTTACGGTATGCACTTCGTTCACGCCGCAGGCTTTCAAAATTTGCACTGCGTTCGCGGAAAAACCGCATTGCGGAAAAGTGGGTGTGCCTTTCATGTACAGCACGACCGGATGAGAAGTCACTTGTTCACGAATTTTATCTTGCGCGTTCATTTGCGTTCCTTTCAATTTCTAGACAACAAGTTCAAAGCAGCCTGCCGCCGCTGACGCGCGCGTGACCGGCCAAATCTTTCCAGCTTCTAATTTCATCATATCCATAAGCGGCGAGCAGGTCACGGCAACGCTCCGCCTGATCGTAACCGTGCTCGAACAGCAGCCAGCCGCCCGTCTCCAGTCGCGTTTTTGCGTCGTGCGCGATGCGTCGGATGGCATCCAAGCCGTCGCTGCCGGATACCAGGGCGGCGCGCGGCTCAAAACGCAAATCACCTTCCACCAAATGCGGATCGCCTTCCGCAACATAAGGCGGGTTGGAAACGATCAAATCAAAACGCCCCGTAGGGGCCTCGTCCAACCAATCGCTCCGAACGAAACGCACGGCCACGCCATGTCGCGCCGCGTTACGTTCCGCCATCACGAGCGCCGCGGGCGACGAGTCGACCGCCCAAACTTCCGCATCTGGCGCGTGCTTTGCGATGGCGATAGCCACGGCGCCGCTACCCGTGCCCAGATCGATGGCACGGCCGGCCTGCGGCGGCAAATGCGCGAGCGCAAGCTCCACCAACAATTCCGTTTCCGGCCTTGGAATCAAGACATCCGAGCTGATCAACAGTTCAAGACTGTAGAACTCTCGCTCGCCGGTGATATAGGCAATCGGCTCACCCGCATGGCGGCGCGCGTACAAACGACGCGCCAATTGAGCCACCGAATTCTCGGCGTTTTCATCCAGGCGCGCGAGCAACCAACTGCGGGGTCTTGAAGCGGCCGCCTCCAAAAGGATGCGGGCTTCCAATTCGGGCAACCCGCTTTCGCGCAGCAGGCGTCGATAAGTTTCCGTCATGCCTTTAAGCGGTCGCTTCTTCGCCCAGCGCAGCGAGCAGTTCCGCCTGGTGCTCGGCCGCCAGCGCATCGAGCAAATCATTCATATCGCCGTCCATGATGGCGGCGATTTTGTACAGCGTCAGATTGATACGATGATCGGTTACGCGCCCCTGCGGAAAGTTATAGGTTCGAATTCGCTCGGAACGATCGCCGCTGCCGATCAGTGACTTGCGGGTTGCCGCTTCCTTCGCTTGCTGTGCTCGCAGTTGCACATCTTTGATTCGCGCAGCCAGCACCGACATCGCGCGTGCCTTGTTCTTGTGCTGCGAACGATCGTCCTGACATTCGACCACGATGCCGGTCGGAATATGCGTGATCCGCACCGCCGAATCGGTTTTATTGATGTGCTGCCCCCCAGCGCCGGACGCGCGATAGGTATCGATGCGCAACTCCGCGGGATTCAAAACGACATCCGCCACTTCGTCGGCCTCCGGCATGACCGCAACGGTACACGCGGAAGTATGAATGCGCCCTTGGGTTTCGGTTTCGGGAACGCGCTGCACGCGATGTCCGCCTGATTCGAATTTGAGCTTCGAATAAGCGCCTTGGCCGATCAAGCGCACGATCACTTCACGATATCCGCCCAAATCGGAAGAGTTTTCCGAAATCAACTCCACTTGCCACCGATTACGTTCGGCATAACGCATATACATTCGCAATAAATCGCCGGCAAAAATAGCGGACTCGTCACCGCCCGTGCCGGCGCGGACTTCGATAAAAATATTGCGTTCGTCATTCGGGTCGCGCGGTAAAAGCAGCTTTTGTAATTCGATCTCGATATCGCTCATGCGCTGCTGCGCAGCTTCGATTTCGCTTTGCGCGAAAGCTTTCATGTCTGGATCATTGAGCATTTCTTGCGCCGCGCTCTCATCGCGCTCCGCCGCCTGATAAGCGTGATAACGCTCGACGACCGGCGAAATTTCCGCGTTCTCGCGCGTAAGTTTGCGATACTGATCCATATCGCTCGTGATATCGGCTGCGGACAACAACGTATTGAGTTCCACGAGACGACGCGATAACTGGTCGAGTTTGAAGCTAAGACTGGATTTCATGTGGCCCGGTTAAACCCGGCGTTCCTTAAGAGCGATTGCGCAGGGCGTAAATGCGAGCCAGGACGCGTTGCAATTCTTCACGTTCCGCAGCGCCCGCTTCGTGCAAGGCCTGCGTCGGCGCATGTAAAAGTTTATTGGTTAAGCCGTGCGACAGAGCTTCCAGAACCGCGTGCGGATCGTCGCCTCGCGCCAGCAATTTGAGCGCGCGCTCCACCTCAGCGCGACGGGCATCTTCCCCTTGTTCGCGTAGTGATCGAATCAAGGGCACCAGTTCGCGCGACTCCATCCAATGCAGAAACGAACCCACTTGCGCATCGATAATCGCTTCGGCTTGCGCGACTTGCGACGCGCGTTCGTCTACGCCAGTGCGAACGATGTCGGCGAGATCGTCGACGCTATAAAGATAAACGTCGTCGAGTTGGCCGACTTCCGGCTCGATATCGCGTGGCACACCAAGATCCACCATGAATACCGGGGCATGACGACGCGTCTTGATCACCCGTTCCATCATCCCCTTGCCGATGATGGGCAGAGTACTCGCCGTACAGGAAATAACGATATCGAAATTCGGCAATTGTTCGGGCAATTCGCGCAACGGCAACACTTGCGCGCCGATACGATGGGCGAGCACTTGCGCCCGCTCGGGCGTGCGATTGGCGACCGCCATCGCCTTCGGCAATTGCGCGGCGAAATGAGTGGCCGCCAAATCAATCATCTCGCCGGCGCCGATGAACAGTACACGCTGGTCGCGCAAGGACGGGTAGATGCGCCCTGCCAAGCGCACCGCCGCCGCCGCCATTGAAACGACATTGGCGCCAATGCGCGTATTGGTGCGGACTTCTTTGGCAACCGCAAAAGAGCGTTGAAAAAGGCGAGACAGCGTGGCGCCCAAGGTGCCGACCTCTTCGGCGGTGCGCACCGCATCTTTGAACTGTCCCAGAATCTGCGGCTCGCCCAACACCATCGAATCGAGACCGGCGGCCACACGAAAGGCGTGTCGAACCGCCTCTTCACGAGGCAAGGTATAGAGGTGGGGTTTCAAATCCTGCGCATCCACCCGGTGATATTCGGCCAGCCAGGACAAGGCCCGTTTCGGATCACCGGAAGCACAGTACAACTCAGTCCGATTACAGGTGGAAAGAATGGCGGTTTCTTCCGCCGGACGGGCGCGGATTAACTCGCCCAGCGCGTGTTTCAGTTGCTCGGCGCCAAATACCACCCGCTCTCGCACAGCGAGAGGAGCGGTCTGATAATTGAGGCCTAGCGTGAATAGTTGCATAAGGGGCGCCGGAGGACCGGCAATTATACCGAGGGCAGGCCTCCACCGCTTTTTTACCCCTGGGATAACGAATAATTTCTATGCCGCGACATAGACTTACAGACGCGGGATTACCTCGAGGACCGCGCACCGCACGCCCTGGGCCTTCCTCGCCCCCAAAACGAATCTACGGAATGCCAATGAGCTTGTGGGTCTGAAGGCTCAAACGCCATTGCGGATGCGCTAGGCAATAGGCGACCGCCTTTTCGGTATTGGCAACGCGCTCCGGCCCGTCCATCGGCTGCAAGAAGAACTGCTTGAAGTGCCAACTCGAAACCTGTTCGGGTGAAAGATCCGTCTGCGGATAAACGAGCTTCAACTCGTCGCCCTCACGTTGCACAACCGTGCTTTTTCCTTTGGGGCTGACGCAAAGCCAGTCGACACCTGCGGGCGCCGCGAGCGTGCCATTGCTTTCCACCGCGATAAAAAAGCGCTCGGCATGCAATGCCTCGATGAGCGAAGCATCAAGCTGTAATAGAGGCTCTCCTCCGGTACAGACCACGAAACGTTGTCCAGCCGGTAGATCACCCCACAACTTCAGCAGATGGGAGACGAGTGCTTCCGCATTCGCAAAGCGACCGCCATTTAGGCCATCGGTACCGACAAAGTCCGTGTCGCAAAAACGGCAAATCGCCGCTGCGCGATCCTGCTCACGTCCGCTCCACAAGTTGCAGCCCGCGAAACGGCAGAACAACGCCACGCGACCGGCGTTCGCGCCTTCGCCTTGCAGCGTCAGGAAAGCTTCTTTGAGGGCGTAAGTCATCTAATGCAAAACCTTCAGTTCGTGACTCAATAACTTGTTGCGATACACGGGCTTCTAACCAAATTATCCCACTAGACCCTTTGAACGGGGCCCTAAACTTGCAACTCGGCGACACAAAGCCATAACATAGCCTGCGTAAGTTGCTCCAACCCGATAACAACAAGCGATAAGAATTACAACAACACCGCTTCGCACTACTTCCGTTATCCCCAATATTTTATTTACCCCTGCAAGGCGTTGCTGCCCTGCGGGCATAACCTAAGGCGAATGCATCATGGCCATGATTCCCGGCACCCCTAACGACGATTTTCTGATCGGCACTCTAGATGACGACACCATCGACGGCGGGACAGGCGCCGATACCATGCGCGGCCGCGCGGGTAACGACACATACTTCGTCTCCGATGTAAACGATGTGGTCCAGGAATATGCAGACGGCGGATTCGATACGGTCATATCCGAAGTCGACTACACCTTGAGCGCCAACGTGGAGGATCTCATCCTCGGCGGGTCGGCCGATATCAATGGCACGGGTAACGGCCTAGCCAACGTGATTACCGGCAACGGCGGAAACAATAGCCTCAGTAGCGGCGCTGGCGATGATCTTCTCGAAGGCAACGAAGGTAACGATACGCTGATCGGCGGCTCAGGCAACGACACACTACGCGGCGGCATAGGTGTCGACAGTATGCGAGGCGGCTTAGGGAATGACTACTACGGCGTCGGCTCCGTAAATGACGTGGTCGTCGAATTCGCCAACCAAGGTATTGATACCGTGATCATCAACACCTCTTTAGCTCCCCCCGCAGGATTTAATTATGCTCTGAGCGCGAACGTGGAAAACCTAACGATGCGCGACTACGATGACGCGGCCGGCTTGGGCTACGACTTCGGTGCCACCGGTAACGGTCTTGCGAACGAGATGATCGGCAACAGCGGCAACAACGTCATTTCCGGAAGGGGTGGCAATGACAGCCTAGAGGGACGCGACGGCGACGACACTTTGTACGGCGGTACGGGCAACGACATATTGGATGGGGGAAGCGGCAACGACGAAATGCGCGGCGGCGCGGGCGACGACACTTACTTCGTAACTTCTCACGCCAACGATAACCAGCTCCCGCAGGACATGATTTACGAAACCCGTACCGGTGGCATC
>DATEEW010000052.1:0-2153 GCA_035280965.1 Burkholderiales bacterium | reverse complement strand
TCGGGTTGGCCAGCTTAAGCGGACGTACGCGGCCTAGATCGTGAAAAACGCGCTCCTGGGCTTTTTCGCGGATGGAACAAGTGTTGAACAGGATGACATCGGCCTCTTCGGGGTGCTCAGTCAATTCGAGCCCGTCGGTTGCATGCAGCACATCGGCCATCTTGTCCGAGTCGTACTCGTTCATCTGGCAGCCGAAGGTTTTGATATAGAGGCGTTTGCTCATCGCTAATCGTTAGCCGGCTTGACTTTCGTGGGCAGCTTATACGTGTCCGGAGATTTGATTTCCTGCGGCGTCAGAATCCAGGCGCGATGTAAGCCGCCATATTCCAGTTTGTATTTCACGATGGAATCGGGCCGCACCATGTGGGGCGAAACGATAATATTTGATTCGTCGCGGATCTGCGCGCCGGTGGTTAAAGGAACCGGCTTGTCATTCAACAGCATGTTTCCGCCACCGCGTGGCGGCGGACTCAAATAGCCGCGTGGTGCGTCCGATGGAAAGATACGCGACTGCGCATGCGCTGCGCCGGATAAAAAGACGCAAAGGAACAATAGGAGCGAAACGAGTTTCATAGCAGAGCCCTGCATATCGGAGCGGGGCAGCATACCGCAGCGTGGGCAAAAGCCGTAAGGAAGCATCGGCTTTCGGGAGTAATTGGTGGCGAATCAGGGATTTGAACCCCGGACCAACGGATTATGATTCCGCTGCTCTAACCACTGAGCTAATTCGCCACGCGGGGCGTGAATTATCCAGATGGGTGCCGGGACGGTCAAGGTCGAGACTGGTCTGTCAAGTTGCGCTTGACAGAGGTCAACGCAGCATCGCATCATCAGCGCTAATATTTCACACTAGTTAAATTGCCGGTCGAGCGCTCGAAACGTTCCCGGCGGGGTTTGGACAAGGTTTACGCGAGTTACTTTCTCGCCACGTGGCGACCAGGCACAGCCCTGGCAAGCGGGCAACGACTTTGCCTCCAAACCCTGGACAAGGCATTACATAGAAGGGGACAACCATGAAAGTTTGCGTGGTCGGTGCTGGCGCAATCGGCGGTTTGGTCGGTGCGCGGCTCGCATTGGCGGGCGAAGAAGTTACTTTTGTTGCGCGCGGCGCGAATTTGGAAGCGCTTCGGGCGCGCGGCATCAAATTGGTCGGTCACGACGGCACGGAAGAAGTTGCAACCAACATCAAAGCGGGCAGCTTTGCCGAGGTGGGTAAGCAGGACATCGTGATTCTGGGTATGAAAGCCCATCAGGTCGAACCGATTCTGGAAGACCTGAAACTCGTGATGCATGACGAAACAATCATTATTCCCATGCAGAACGGCATACCGTGGTGGTATTTCCAGCGCCACGGTGGCGAATTCGAAGGCAAACATGTGGAGAGCGTGGATCCGGGCGGCAAGATCGCCGCATCCATCGATCCCAAGCGGATTCTGGGCTGCGTGGTCTACCCGGCTTCCGAGTTGACCGCTCCTGGCGTGGTGCATCACATCGAAGGCGACCGTTTCCCCATCGGCGAGTTGGACGGCTCCACTAGCGAGCGCGCGCAGAAGGTGTCGGACCTGTTCACGCGCGGCAAATTGAAGGCGCCAGTGTTGGAAAACATCCGCGCCGAAATCTGGCTGAAGTTGTGGGGCAACCTGACCTTCAATCCGATCAGCGCGCTGTCGCATTCGACCCTGGTCGATATCTGCCAGTATCCTCTGACGCACGAGTTGGCGGCAGCGATGATGATCGAGGCACAAACGGTTGCGAACAAGCTCAACATCACTTTCCGCGTGCCACTGGAGAAACGTATCGCCGGTGCAGAGAAGGTGGGCAAGCACAAGACGTCCATGCTCCAGGACATCGAAGCCGGCCGCGAGCCGGAAATCGACGGTCTCGTGGGTTCGGTGCTCGAACTGGCCAAATTGACCGATACGCCGACGCCGCATATCGAAACGGTGTTCGCATTGGTGAAACTGCTTGCCAAGACCATGGCTGAAGAAAAGCTGATGGTTCGTGGGCAGCCTCGGTCTTAAGCGAAGCACTGGTCGAAAAAAGCGCCGCGCGAAGCGGCGTTTTTTTTTGCGCTCACCCGGTGCCGCATGGGGCGACAAGTCCTTCACGGTTAGAATCGCCGGGTGTCAGCCTCTTCCCATTACGACTTAGTC
>DATEEW010000051.1:0-5900 GCA_035280965.1 Burkholderiales bacterium | reverse complement strand
GACACGCCCCAACCGCGATGGCAGCACTCCAAGGCCTGACGCATTAATTCGACATTCCCCACGCATTCGAAACTGTAGTCCGCGCCGCCGTTGGTCAGTTCCACCAGATAAGGCACCAGATCGCCCTTTACTTCCTTTGGATTGACGAAGTGAGTGAGGCCGAATTTGCGCGCCAGCGCTTCGCGTTCCGGATTGACATCGACGCCGACAATCATGTCCGCCCCGACCATGCGTGCGCCCTGCACGACGTTCAACCCGATACCGCCAAGTCCGAAGACCACCACGTTCGCGCCCGCCTCCACTCTGGCCGTATTGATTACCGCGCCGATACCGGTGGTCACCCCGCAACCGATGTAGCAGACTTTGTCGAAAGGCGCGTCTTCGCGAATCTTCGCCAAGGCGATTTCCGGCAGCACCGTGTAGTTGGAGAAAGTGGAGCAACCCATATAGTGGTGGATCTTTTTTCCGCCCATCGAAAAACGGCTCGTGCCGTCGGGCATGAGCCCCTTGCCTTGGGTCGCCCGAATCGCGGTGCAAAGGTTCGTCTTTCGCGAGAGACAGGATTTGCATTGGCGGCATTCGGGCGTGTAGAGCGGAATGACGTGATCGCCTTTTTTCAGCATCGTTACACCGAGGCCCACGTCTACCACGATGCCGGCCCCCTCGTGACCGAAAATCGCGGGAAAGAGGCCTTCTGGATCGGCGCCCGAACGAGTGAATTCGTCCGTGTGGCAGATACCGGTGGCTTTGATTTCGACGAGGACTTCGCCGGCATGGGGGCCTTCCAACTGCACGGTTTCGATCACCAGCGGTTTACCCGCTTCGTAGGCCACTGCTGCGCGCACGTCCATATCGCTTCCTTTCCGCTCGATGCACCGAGCGTAGACGGAGGGCTTAGTGCGTGCAAGCGCCATGTGGCGCGGCGGCACGGTATGATTGCGGCCTCATCGCCTCCCGCGCGCCACGGCGCGTGTCCCGCTTCATCGTGTCCTCTTCCTTACTGAGTCGATTTTTGCAGCGCGCTGCGGACGCGCCCTATGCCTTGCTGGACGGTCGCGGTCCTGATGAGCAAGCAGGCGTATGGCTCCTGAGCACGCTGCGCGAGCGTATTGAAGCGACACGCGCCGAGGATGTTGCTCAGGCATGCGAGCGCACCGATCAAGCCGCGCGCTCGGCGCACACCGTCATGCTGCTCGATTACGAACTGGGTTATTGGTTGGAACCGGCCGCTGCGTTGCGCGTGCCGCAAATTGTGCGGCCGCCCTTGCAAAGCCTGGTTTTCGACGAAGCACAGTGGCTATCGCGGACGGAATTCGATATGCAACTGACCGCTTGGGTCGAAGGGCTGCCCGAAGAAATGCGGCACGCCGGCTTCGCCGGGCTGCAGTACGCGCTGGAGGCTCAAGCCTATTCCGCCGCGATCGAACGCATATTGGCGTACATCCACGACGGCGATACCTATCAGACCAACTTCACTTGGCCGATGCACTTCCAAGCTTATGGCGCGCCGCTCGCACTGTATGCCGCTTTGCGTGAGCGCCAACCGGTGGAACATGGGGCTTTCGTTCAATTAAGCAATCGCCATGTGCTGTCGCTTTCGCCCGAACTGTTTCTAAAGCGACGTGGTCGTCACCTGACTTCGAAACCGATGAAAGGCACGGCGCCTCGCGGAAAAAACGAGGCGGAGGATCGCGCACTGGCCGAAGGCCTGCGTCATTCCGAAAAGGACCGCGCGGAAAATGTGATGATCGTCGACCTGATTCGCAACGATATGGGCCGCCTCGCGCGCCCCGGGTCGGTCGAGGTCGAAGCACTCTTCGCCATCGAGGCGTATCCCACCGTGCATCAAATGGTATCCACCGTCTCGGCGGATATCGGCGAAGCCACGCTGTGTGAAATTCTGAGCGCGCTTTTTCCCTGCGGTTCGATTACCGGCGCACCTAAGATTCGCGCCATGCAAATCGCGCAGGAGTTGGAACTCGGGCCGCGTGGACTTTACACCGGCAGCATCGGGCATTTGCGACCGGGCGGGGACTTCGATTTCAATGTCGCGATTCGTACCATCGAATTGGACCAGACGCGCCACGGACGCCTGGGCATCGGCGGCGGCATCGTGGCCGATTCGCGGCCGGACCGCGAATATAGCGAATGCCTCGACAAGGCTCGCTTTCTGACCGCACTCCCCGCCGCTTTCGAATTGATCGAAACTTTGAGGTTGGAGCCTGATGCCGAGCAGCCTTACCCACTGCTGGCCCGACATCTTGCTCGTCTCGGACGCTCTGCCGCTTTTTTCGGGTTCCTCTATGAAGAAACAGTCGTGCGTGACCTCTTGTCGGAGTTGGCGCGAGCCTGCCCAGGTCAAAGCACGCAACGTGTTCGCCTTACGTTGGCGCAAGATGGCCACATCGACCTGCAACATGCCGTGTTGTCGCCGCTGACGTCAAACCCGCTTCCGACAGTCGTTGTAAGTGATGAACCCATCGACGGCAGCAATATTTTGCTTCGCCACAAGACTACGGTGCGCGGGGTTTACGACGCCACTTTGGAACGCGTGACCCGCAAGCCTGCTTGTTTCGACGCGCTTTTTTTCAATCGGCGTGGTGACCTGACCGAGGGGACGCGTAGCACGGTGTACTTGGTCAAGGATGGAAAATGGCGTACTCCCACGCTGGATTGTGGCGTGCTCGACGCGGTGATGCGGCGGGAACTGCTGGAATCGCATCGTCCGCGTATTGACGAAGCGCGGTTGACGCGCACCGACTTGCTCGCGGCGGATGAAATCTGGTTGTCGAACGCTTTGCGCGGGCTATTCCGCGTACTACTGGAAATAGCTTAGGTCTTTAGGATCAGGGCTGAGGACCTATGGGTTTTAGTGCGAGGGTCAGGGCTTCGCGCTACCGCTCTGGTTGAATTCTTCTTTGATCGTTCCCGCGTCCTTGTAACGCGGCTGGAGTTCCGCTTCGGGGGTCTGCTCTACGTCCCGTCGAACCATCGGTTCGTAGCGCGATGGCTCGGGCGCTTGCGGTGCCAAGCGATCCAGTCTTTGTTCGCGCAAGCGATCTTCGCGCGGTTGAAAGCGGTCGCATCGCCCGTAGCGATGGCAAGCGTGGGAGGAATCGTCGGCAGCAGGTGGCCGTTGATCCATTGATGGCGGGGGAAGGATGTGACCGTCGGCTGCCGGAGCGGCCACGGGGTTCCACAAAAGACACAGGAAGAGAACGAGGTCTCGTCCTGCGCGGCAACGTGCAACGGTTGTTGGAGCTAGGGCCCCGACAATCGTCTTAGAATTCGTCTTCGGTGTCTTCGTGGTCTTCGATCGTCTCATCATGCTCCGAATTGTCACCCATTTCTTCTTCGGCGTGGGTAAGACGACAGGCGAGCAGTTGAGCAGCCAGGGTGGGCGGCTTAGGAATGTTCTCGCCCGGTTGTAGGGCGCGTTGCAGATGCATGAAGCCGCTTCCGTTCGGACGTACCAGCGTGACAGGTTCCATTTTGATCTCCCGTATTCGTTGTTCGACACCGACATTGCATAAGCAGTGTGTATGCCTGTACGCGCTTTCGCTATGGGCGCAAGCCGCCGGAGCGGAATTGCTTCACGGCTTTTGATGCACAGCGCATTGAGTTGCCGCCACCACGTGCAGCAGTGCACATTCTCTACATAGCGCATGACAGTTCTGTGTGTGCGATTTCGGTGCTTGATGCACTGCATTAGAACGTGATGCGTCGCTTTTGCGACGAAGATGTGACGCAAAACGACAAGGGGCGCATTGCGCGCCCCTTGTTTCTAATCCAAAAGATCCGGGTTAAGGAATATCTGATTAAGTGCCGAGGATGATCGCGAGTGCGGGGCTGCGGAGGGTAGGTTCCGATCGGTTTCATCGATGGATGCGACCCCCGCAGATAGGGAATGTGCCGGCACTCGCAGCCCTGTCTGTGCCTATGCGGTCACATCCCCTCATCGAAAATGAGGGGGCCCCTGCTCCACGGGCCGGCACATGCGGGACGAGCGAGGACAAAGTAAAACAACGCCTTGGATGCGTTAAGCCGGCGACATGGCCCAAAACATAAGTCTTATGAGAGCGCTTTTTAAGCGTTTACGCGACGACGATATTCCGCGGTGCGCGTATCGATTTCGATTTTGTCGCCTGTGTCGCAAAAGAGCGGAACAGGAATTTGGAAACCGGTGGCGAGCTTGGCGGGCTTGAGCACCTTGCCCGAGGTATCGCCGCGCACGGCGGGTTCGGTATAAATGATTTCCCGAACCAGCGATTGGGGAATATCGACCGAAATCGCTTTGCCGTTATAGAACACGACCTCGCAAGGCATGCCGTCTTCCAAATAGTTCAGCGCGTCGCCCATGTTTTCGCCTTCGACTTCGAACTGGTTGTACTCGGCGTCCATGAAGACATACATGGGGTCGGCGAAATATGAATAGGTAACGTCCTTGCGCTCCAGCATCACCATGTCGAACTTCTCGTCAGCGCGATATACGGATTCGGAGCCGGCGCCGGTGAGCAAGTTTTTCAGTTTCATTTTCACGACCGAGGCGTTGCGGCCGGATTTGCTGAACTCGGCCTTCTGCACGACCATCGGGTCCTTGCCGAGCATGATGACGTTGCCTACACGGAGTTCTTGCGCGATTTTCATTGCTGCTTCCTTCGGCCGACGGACGCCGGCTAGTCAAAAGGGCGAGATTTTACATGCGCTTGCGCAAACTTGACCAGCGCATTGCTCAATTCCGGCCCGGCGGCGAGTAGATTTGACCAATCTTTCGCGAAAGCTCGCCATGGGGTGGCCTCTTTCTCGGCCAATGTCCAAGCAGCTGCCATTGTGGATGCGCCAGGAACCCCATTCCAGGCGCGAAACAAAGCCCGGGTCGCAGCCGCCAGCTCAGTGCTCATGTCCTCGCAATATTGATCCAAAAAAGCTTCCAGCTTGGGCACATGCGCTTGATCCGATTGGGGATAAATGTGCCAAACGAAAGGGCGCGCAGCCCATTGCCCCCTTATAAAAGAGTCCTCCCCACGCACAAAATTGAAATCGCAGGCCCATAGGAGCCGGTCGAAAGTGTCCTGATCGCTAAACGGCAGCAGTTTCGCGCGCAGGCGGCCCCGCTCCAGTATTTGGCCCGGCGCAAATCCGGGGGCATCGAAATATCCGCAGACTTGCGGAGCGATGCGCCCTTCGGGCACCAGCAGCGTCAGATCGCGCGAGCCCTGTGCCCACGCATCCAACAAATCGTCCAGCCCGGCATTTTCATAAGCGAACAGGGAAATGCGTCGCTCTTCCGCCGCAGGTGGTTCCAATCCCACGCTACGCCAATAATCGGCAGTGCCGGATTGTTGGAACGCGTCGCGGTTCGCCAGCAACGCACTTTCGCGCAGCAGTCCGCCTGTATGCGTGCCGAAACCTGGAAAGAAAAAATATTTGGTAAGGGGCAAGCGTGGATGCGGCGACTGCAACTTGTGGCAACCGGCCACCCAGCCTTCGGCACTCAGATATTCCAGGTTGATCCATACGGGCGGCTGCGCGCGCGCTGCCATCGCCTGTAGGAAGGATTCCGGCAAACTGCAGCCGAAGCCTTCGATGACGACCTCACCGGGCTGAATATCGACGGGAAAAGAGGACGACCAACGACGCACGTCGATGTCGGCCAACATTTGCGCGTCGCAGTCGGGATCGGTCTGCGGGTGTAGGCGTTGCAGCGCGCTTAAATCATCGACCCATAGCCGCACCGCTAGCGCGTGTTCGCCACGGAGTTGACGCGCCAAGCGCCAGCTGATGCCGATATCGCCGTAGTTGTCGATGACGTTGCAAAAAATATCCCACATGGCTGCGCATGATGCCACGCGGAACGGCGCTGCTGAGGCAATGATCTGGGTGAAGCGTTTGCGGAACTA
>DATEEW010000050.1:0-4180 GCA_035280965.1 Burkholderiales bacterium | reverse complement strand
TCCCGATGGCGACTTCGAGCTTGAATGCGACTTGGCGCGGCGATCAAGAATGGCGTCTCCCGGAACTCGGCGGTCGCTTCCACTTCGAATATGTACGGGGACGGGGCATTCGCGTCGACGCAATGCGTGGGCAGGTACAGGCCCGACTCCGGGAGGGCGGCGAAAAATTTCGGCCCGACCCCCGCCGACCGCGCCGCAGCTTGAAGAAGCTATTGCAAGATCAAGGCATTGCGCCCTGGGAACGCGATCGACTCCCCTTGCTTTATTGCAATGAGGAGTTGGCCTTTGTTCCGGGCGTCGGTGTGTGTTCGAGCCTGCAAGCCGCCCCCGACGAAGCCGGATTAGAGGTACGGTGGCAATTGGACCTTGCGCAGCAGTAATTTCGGGGGATTGGCGGAAACGCGTGCTAAAATAACGAGTTATTTTGCAGCCCTAACAAAGGAATGGAATATGGCGGTGGAACGTACGCTTTCGATTATCAAGCCTGATGCAGTGGCCAAGAACGTGATCGGCCAAATCTATACGCGCTTCGAAAATGCCGGCCTGAAGGTGATCGCCGCCAAAATGGTATGGCTCTCCAAGCAGGAAGCCGAAGGTTTTTATGCCGTGCATCGCGAACGTCCCTTCTTTCGCGATCTGGTCGATTTTATGATTTCCGGGCCGGTCATGGTCCAAGCGCTAGAAGGCGAGAACGCCATCGCGAAAAATCGCGAGCTGATGGGCGCCACCGATCCTAAAAAAGCGGAGAAAGGCACGATCCGGGCAGATTTCGCCGACAGCATCGATGCGAATGCCGTACACGGTTCGGACGGCCCCGATACTGCCAAAGTAGAAATCGCTTATTTCTTCCCGAGCGCTTCGGTCTATAGCCGCTAAAACGTTGGTACGCGCGTGAATAAGAATCTCCTCGACCTCGATGCTTCCGCGATGGAGGCCTTCTTCGCCGATATGGGCGAGAAGCCTTTTCGCGCCCGTCAGGTGCTCCGTTGGATTCACCGCTTCGGGGAGAGCGATTTCACGCGGATGAGCGATCTGGCCAAAACGCTGCGCGAAAAACTGATTGCCAATGCGGTAATCGAACCGCCGCGCGTTATCGCCGACAACACCGCGACCGACGGCACGCGTAAATGGCTCCTCGACGTGGGCAATAGCAATGCAGTCGAGACGGTATTCATTCCGGAAACCACGCGCGGTACGTTGTGCATTTCTTCGCAGGCCGGCTGCACCATGGACTGTAAGTTTTGTTCGACCGGTCGTCAGGGTTTCAACCGCAATCTGTCGACTGCTGAAATCATCGGTCAACTCTGGTGGGCGAACAGTGCGTTGGGTGCGGCCGAAAGCGGCGAACGGGTAGTAAGCAATGTGGTGATGATGGGCATGGGCGAGCCGCTGCTGAATCTCGATCAAGTTTTGCCGGCGCTCCATTTGATGCTCGATGATCATGCGTATGGACTGTCGCGTCGTCGTGTCACTGTGTCGACTTCGGGAATTGTCCCCATGATCGATCGCTTGCGCGACGAATGTCCGGTAGCGCTTGCTGTATCGCTGCACGCCCCGAATGACGAACTGCGCAGCCGTCTTATGCCGATCAACGAAAAATACCCCTTGGCCGAGCTGTTGGCCGCCTGCGTGCGTTATCTGGACCGTGCCCCGCGTGACTTCATCACTTTCGAGTATGTGATGCTGGACGGCGTGAACGACAGCGAACGGCATGCGGAAGAGTTGATTGCATTGCTGAAGAATGTACCCAGCAAAGTTAACCTCATTCCGTTTAATCCTTTTCCGAACTCGGGCTTCGAACGTTCGCCACGAGAAGTCATCCGACGTTTCAGCGACCGGCTCAACGAAGCGGGAATTGTGACGACCACGCGCCGCACGCGCGGTGACGACATCGATGCCGCGTGTGGACAGTTGGCAGGTAAGGTCCAGGATCGTACCCGCCGCGAATTGCGAATTGCGAGGGTGAATGCATGAATAATAAGAACCCTATCAGCGCTGCCTTAAGCGGTCTTCTGCTCTACGTGGTGATCTTCGCCGGATGTCAGTCGACCAACTACGATGACGGTCCACGGCCGGGCGTCGATACGCAGCAGACGGTGGCGGACGAAGGACAGATCATGGAGCGTGCCGATGGTCGCACGCGCGCGAAAGTTCATACGGAGCTCGCGAGCGCCTATTACGGCCTTGGAAATATGGGCGTCGCGTTAGAAGAGACCCGTGTCGCACTTACGGCCGATCCCACCTATCCGCCCGCCTACAATATTCAAGGGCTGGTCAGCGTCGAATTGCGCGATAACGCCCTAGCAGAGCAAAGCTTCAAAAAAGGGTTGCAGCTGGCGCCCGACGATGCGGACCTGAACCATAACTACGGTTGGTTCCTCTGTCGCACGAATCGCGATAGCGAAGCAATTCCGATGTTCATGAACGCAATAAAGAATCCGCTCTATCAAACGCCTGCGCGCACCTATGCGGCGGCGGGCAACTGCTTACACAAAAAAAATCCGCAGGAAGCTGCTGGGTATTACGACCGCGCACTACGCCTGGAACCTAATAGCGTTAACGTCTTGCTGTCTTACGCCGACCTGCAATATCAGCGCGGACTGTATGGCGAAGCTCAAGGGCTCCTCGCCCAATACAACCGTTTAATTGCGGAACCGCCCGCCGAGGCTTTGTGGCTGGCGTTGCGTTTGGCGCGCAAACAGAGCAATCGCGGTAGCGAAGCCAGCTATGCCGCGCAGCTGCAACGCCGTTTTCCGAAATCGCCGCAAGCACAGGCCTTGCAGCGGGGCGAATACGATTAAGAAGTTGTTATGAGCGAAGAACCGTCTTTTGATGCAATACCGCTGAGTCATCCCGCGCCCGGCCAGTTGCTTGCCGAGGCGCGTGAAGCGCGCGGCTGGTCGGTGGATGAGGTCGCCATGCGGCTCAAATTCTCCACGCGCCAGATCGTTGCGCTCGAAGCGGATGCCTATGGCGCATTGCCCGGCGCCACCATTGTGCGCGGCATGGTGCGCAGTTACGCCAAGGCGGTCGGGCTTGATCCCACTCCTCTGATCGCGGATCTGGAACGCCGCTTGAGCGTTGATCCGTTCACCGTAGTTTCGCCTTCGATGCATGTGCCGATCCGCGAGAGCTCAAAAAAACCGACGCGCCTCTATGCGGCACTCTCTTCGTTGATCGTCCTTGTCGTTGTCGCCCTTGGTGCGCAGTGGTGGCTTGATGGTCGAACTCGATCGACCGTGTCTAGGCCCGCCACAACACAGCAACAGATCTCACCGGAAGAGGAGCGCGAATCGGTGCCGGCAGAAGTGCCTATCGAAACAGCGCCCGCGTCCGAAATGTTTACATCTCAAGTAATGGCGCCCGGTAATAAGCGCATTGAATTGCAATTCGGTGCGGAAGCCTGGGTCGAAGTCCGCGACGGTGACGGCAAAATCCTAATGGCTCAGTTGAATCCTGCCTCAAGCCAAACGGCGCTGGTAGGCAAGCCGCCTTTCACCTTGGTCATCGGCAATGCCAACTCGGTGCAAGTGCGCTACGACGGTACGCCAGTGGATGTGAGTGGCGTGTCGCGTAACGACGTAGCGCGTCTGATATTGGATTGATATGAACACTATCCAAAGAAGGGTATCCCGCTCAGTACGCGTGGGTGGACTCAGAATCGGCGGCGATGCACCGATCATGGTGCAATCGATGACGAACACGGATACCGCCGACGCTGCCTCCACGGCGCAACAGGTCTATGAGCTCGCGGAGGCCGGATCAGAAATCGTCCGCATCACGGTCAACACGGCCGAGGCTGCCGCGCAGGTCGCGCGCATTCGGGAACGTCTGGATGCCCAAGGATGCGATGTGCCTTTGGTGGGCGATTTCCATTTCAATGGCCATAAACTGCTCACCCAATATCCGGATTGCGCGCAGGCTCTGGCGAAATACCGAATCAACCCCGGCAACGTGGGCAAGGGAACGAAGCGCGATGAGCAGTTCGCCACCATGATCGAGCTGGCGTGCAAGTACGACAAGCCGGTGCGTATCGGCGTGAACTGGGGCAGTCTCGATCAGGATTTGCTCGCGCGCATGATGGACGACAACGCGCGACGCGCGCAGCCACTCGAATTACCGGCCTTGATGCGCGAAGCGCTGATCACATCGGCGTTGGAAAGCGCTGCGCGCGCGGAAG
>DATEEW010000049.1:0-5672 GCA_035280965.1 Burkholderiales bacterium | reverse complement strand
GCCAGTTATGACGAGGAAATCCGCGAAGCGGAAGCTCGCTTGGTCATGGAACGCCAGATCCTCGATGCGAACGTGTCGCTTTGCATTCATCGCGCACGCGAGACCGCTGTATCCACGATTACATCCCCGCAATTTTTACTTGCCGCGCTCGGTTTCGGTTTTATCACCGCGCGTTTTCTACTGCGCCCCAAACAAGGTTCGAAACAAGAAACCGGGGTAGCGAAAAAAAGTTTAATTGGCGCACTTGTCGCAACCGCGTTTTCCATCGTGCAGGCGCAGTTCGGCGGCCCCTTGGGTATGGCCCGTTGGGCGGCGACAAAGTGGATCGAGTATCGCCAGCGGCAAAACAATTCCGGAGCCGCCTACGCGGAAAGCGCAAGGCGTTATCCATACTAAGACATAGCGATCAGGGACACTTCCTTAGGGCGTCTTAGTTCTTCTGTGGTTTCGATTTCACGCCTTCGGCGCGGGCGCGTTGCGCGAAGGCGCCGCAATCGCTGTTTTCCCCAGGCCCCGTTTCGATCAAGGGTGCCAGCGCGAGAATCGGATTTACCAATGCCAGCAAAACCACGGCGCCTCCGCGGACGACGAGGGGACCGGCTTGCGGTCGCACCGACGGATCGTTGAAGTGTCCGCCTACCAGCAACGGCGTGCGGAAGGACAGAATGCTTTGATCTTTCGGTTTTGGATCGACTTTCAAATCCAATGCTTCCTCGTCCAAATTCACTCCGCCTTCGACATTGAACAGCGTGTCCATCGTGTCGATGACGGCGATTTCGCTAGTGGCCTGTCCGTCTTTCACGTTGAAATCCGCAATGGCGCAGCGCAGGGGCACGGGTTTGTCGCCGCGCGAGGCCAGGATCATGATCGCCTCGCCGGCATCCAATCCCGCTAATTCGAGCAAGAGGGCGCTCATATGGCCACCGTTGACCATCAGCGTGATCTCTCCGTTCGCACTGCCTGCCAACTGCGCGATGGATTCGCCGTGTGCGTCGAGCTTGATGCGACCATAAAGTTTTCCGGCGGCCGCTTTCTGGTTGTCGAGTTGGGGAAACATTTGCCCCAATTCCAGCTTGTCGATGCCGATGTTCGCGCTGCCCCGCGGTGGCTTACTTTTTCCTTCGATGGTGATATCCGCATTCACATTGCCGCTCGCCATTTTGAAGTTGAGCGGTTTCAACTGCAGTTTTGCGTCGGTGATGGTCAGGTGCGTGTTGAGTCCATCGACGGGGACAGCATTGGGACGCAGCACGCGATCGGCGCGGAAACGTACGTCGGCATCCATGCGCGGCCATTTGTCGATGCCCAGCGGTTTGTCCGGCAGCACGCGGCCGTTTGCGGCGATTGCCTGCGCTTTTGCCTTTTGTTCTGGCGATGCGGTTTCGCCCGCTTTGGTTTTTGGTGGCGCACCGACCAGCGGGCCTAGATCGTCGAAGTCGAGCAGATGCGCTTTGAGATCGGCACGCAACAAAGGCCGGGGTTCGCGCACGATGTAAGCGAAGCGGCCTGAGATATCGCTGTCGCCGATGCGCCCTTCGAAGGGCGAGAAATCCCAAGTGTCGGCTGTGTATACGAGACGGCCGCGCAAGGCGAACGGAGGGGTTTCGGGTAAGTTAATACCCAGACGATTCAATTCCGCGAGATCGTCGCCGGCTAGCGCGAGTTGAATGTCCATGCCATCGATGCCTAATTCCTTGAAGCGACCGACCGCGACGGCGGTTGTGCGTCCGAGTACTGCCGAAGCTGTAAGTAGCGCCGGGGTATTGGGTGTGGGCATCTGGGCCGGCGTACTCGCGACGATTTGCATTGGTGCGTCGCGAAAGCGACCCGTAGCTTCCAGCCGGACTTCGTCCCCGCCGCCCACGCCGCCGCTGACCTTTATGTTCATTTCCGTTTTTTCGTCACGGTCGCGAAAATAGACGGCGCTGTCGATAATACTGACGTGCAACGGACGCACGCGGCTTTTCCCCTCGTCCTCTTCCTCGTCGAATTTCCAGGTGGCGCGTTCGCCTTCGCGTTCCAAGCCCAACCGTATGTTTTCAACGCGCACTTCCTTCAAGTCCGCGCGGCCGATGAATAAGGGTAACCAGGCCGTGCAGGCGCGTATCGCCGTACCTTCAGCCAACATGGGCGATTTCGCCCATTCAGGGTTCTGGATGCGTAAGTCTTCCGCGGCAACATAGAGACAACGTCCGATCCGTATTTCGATATTGCCGATGTGCGCGTCGCGGCCCGTGCGCGCCTCAATGCGTTTTTCCACAAAGTCCTCAAGCGCGCGGGAATCCGCCAATAGAGCGACAGCTGCCACAATCGCGCCGAAAATAAGCAGCGTGGCGAGTAGTGCGCGATGCACAACTTTCATGGAGTCCCTTGGGAAGTAGCGCGAGCGGCTAAGCGATCGGCGCGAACCTTGTTGTACTCGGCGCCCAGGAGCAGGACCTGGCTACAGTAGTAGACCCACATGAGAATAATGACCAGGGAGCCCGCTGCACCGTAAGCGTCGGTAAATCCTTCGCGTCCCAGATAAAGTCCCACGATGTGTTTGCCGGCCACAAAAAGCAGCCCGCTTAACACGGCGCCGGGCCATAGGGCAACGCGCTTGGGTTGCACGCTCGGCAACCAGCGCAGCAACAAGAGGAACAAACCGCTGATCAGGGCGAGGGATACCAGTGTGTCGACAATCAATACCAGAGTCGCCAGAATGGGCATACTCTTCGCCAGCCATCCAGCAAAGGCTGAAAGTGCCGCACTCAAGGCCAGTGAAACGAGCGCCACGAATCCGACGGCGAGGACCAGCGCAAAGGACATCAAGCGCGCCTTGACCATCCAACTTAACCCGTGCTTGAGGGATAGGCGGTCTTCTTTGTTGATCGCATCCAACGCGTTGCGCAATTCCAAAAAAACGCCGGTCGCGCCGATGAACAGTGTCGCCAAGCCCACGAGCGCGCTGGTCCATTGGCGCGTTTCGTTTACCATTGCCGTGTCGAGCATCGTCTCTACGGTACCGGCGCCGCTGCGCCCGACCAGCCCGCCCACCTGGGAAACGATTTCCGCGCGCGCCGCATCGACACCGAATGCCAGGCCAGCGATCATAACCGCCATCGCCAATAGGGGCGCAAGAGAGAAAATGGCGTAAAAAGCGATGGAAGCGCCAAGGCGCAAACACTGGTCGTCGTTCCATGCAGACAATACTGCGATGGGCGTGCGCAACTTATGCTTGAGGCCCCCCAACGGATTGCCGTGACCTGAATTCAATGCGAATGGCATGGGGGAGCCGGGCTGAAATTTGATTTTAGACAATAAATTTTGTGCAAGGCACATGCCTTGCCTTTAGCCTCGGGACCTCACGGCCCGCGCCGCGCGACTGCCGTCGCAACAGAGTAACGGACCGGTTCCGCATCGATGAAGAACATATTGTTGCCCCACCAAAATGCCCCTGCGGATGCCTTCGATGGCGACGCGGCGCATCGACGGGCGTTGGTGCGTTCGCTGACCAAATCGGCTTGCGTCGCGGCACTGTTCTCCGCCTGCATTGCGATCGGCGCGTTGGCCGCGGTGCTCTTGAAAGGCCAGGCAGTTTCCAGTTTTAGCGGCTGGCCCGCAATGCGGCCGATTACAGCCGTGTGCGCACTGCTATCCGCAGGTTTGGTTTTTATCCTGCACCGACCCCGTTCGCGCCGCGGCAGGCTGATCCCCCTGTTCAGCGTGGGCTTGAGCGTATTTTTGCTGATGCTGCTTACCGCACCGGAACTAGGGGGCGAATTGCTGCATGACGCGATGCCTCAGTACAGCGCAATAACGTTGTTGATGTTGCAAGTCGGCATCCTTGCCGGTTATGTCGATAATCTCTGGGGACGCCGTATTGCGCGGCTGATCGGCGGCACCGTGATCGCGTTGGGACTGGGAGGCCTGCTGGGCGTGATTTTCAGGGTCTTGCTCAATTCGCCGCCGCTGGTTCAACTCTCCGCGCCCGGCGGAATCGCAATCATGCTTCTGGGTTACAGCGTACTCGTGGGCCGCTCCGACGAGTGGCTGGCGGAGCAATTCAGCAGCACGCGACCTTCTGCGATCCTCATCAGGCGCCTGCTTCCAGTGGTCGTATTGTTGCCGATGCTGCTTGCGCTGGGTTGCGTCTGGGCGCAGCACGTGGGATGGCTGGATACCGCCGTCGGTATTTTATTCATCATGGTTTGCACGGTGGTGCTGTTCACTGTCTTCGTGCTGTGGACTGCTCGCATGATCGAGAAAGCCGAGGGCGCGCGTGCCACCGCGCAGCGCGTGGCCGACGCACAGCGCGAATGGTTGCGCGTCACGCTAACGAGCATCAGCGACCCGGTCGTCGCCACCGATGCGGAAGGCCGTATCCGCATTTTGAATCCCGCCGCTGAAGCGCTCATCCGCGCGACCGAAGAAGAACTTATCGGCAGCGCTTTGAGCGGCATTTTGATTCTCACGTTCGACAACGGTCAGCATGGGGCACCCTCGACAGACAACGCTCAGAGCGCGCAGGCGCCACGCATCTATAACCTGCGCCACGCCGACGGTACCGAAGGTCCGGTGGAGGCGAGCAGTGCGCCCATTCGTACGGTCGACGGATCGATCTTGGGCAGCGTCATGGTGTTGCGCGACATTAGCGAAAGGCAGAAAAACGAGCGAGCGTTGCGTACGGCGTACGCGGAATTGGATGGACGCGTGGCTGAAAGAACGGCTGCCCTGCAACAAGCCAATGTGGCCTTGCATGAAACGCTGGCGCTCTTCCGTGGCGTCGCCGAAAGCACGCCGGATCTCATTTTGGTGAAAGACGTGCAGGGACGTATCTTGATGGCGAATCCGGCGACGCTAAAGGCTTTGGGTCGCGCGGAGAACGAGATACTCGGCCGATCGGTGAACGAATTGGTCGCCGATACCAGTATTGCGGCGCGCGCCGCAGAACACGATCAGCGTGTTATCGCATCCGGAAAAGTAGAACGAGCGGAACAAGTGTTGCCGACTAGCGAGGGCGTGCGGACATATCTCTCCACCAAATCGCCGCTGCGCGACGTCAACGGCGAAGTCGTGGGCTTGATCACCGTTGCCACCGATATTACCGATCGCAAACGTATCGAGAACGATTTGCGCGAGGCGCAACGTTTTACACAAGGTTTGCTCGATACGGCACCGCTCGTTCTTTACCTCGTCGATTTGAGCTCCGGGCGAATTGTGTTCGCCAGTGGCATGGTGTTGGCCGCGCTCGGCTATACCGCCGAGGAATTACTTGCTATGGAAGCCGAGCGCTTGATGGAACTTGTGCATCCGGACGATCGACCCGTGTTGCAGGATCATGTGCAAAGTTATTTGGCCGAGCCTTATGGCTTGAAAACTGTCGAATTGCGTTTTCGTCATCGCGACGGCAATTGGCGTTGGTTGTATTGTCGCGAACGTCTGTTCGAGGCGGCGTCGACTACGCGTCTCGCCCTCGGGGTGGCAATCGACGTTACCGATCGTCGTCAGGCCGAACGAGAGTTGGAACAATTGATCACCGCCGAACAGCGACTGCGGCGCGAAGCCGAACGTGCCAATCGCGCCAAGGACGAATTTCTCGCCATCGTCTCGCATGAATTGCGCTCGCCACTTAATGCACTGCGCGGCTGGAGTTTTCTCTTGGGCAATTCCAAGGACCCGGATACGAGTCT
>DATEEW010000048.1:0-3412 GCA_035280965.1 Burkholderiales bacterium | reverse complement strand
AGAGCACTCAATACCCACAAGCCGTATAGGTTGTGATTCAGTACATGTTGGGGGACAGCTACCGATGCCACCCAATCGCCGATGGACGAGCGTTGATGAGCCCGATAGATCGGGGTGCCATCCGCCAGTCGCCCTTTTTCCCACCCATGCGAAGTGCTAGACACCACGTTCATCAAGGAGTTGTCGACGAAGGAGGTTTCTTTTTCCGGGCTCGGCCGCCGAACCACATAGCGATCGTATTGGTCGATCACCGTCACTAGCCAGGAATCGGGGATCGGCTGTTGATCGATGATTCGGGCGATGGCGTCGGCGTCGATGACCGCCGAAAGCACATACGCAGTCTTGCCGGCGCGTACGACCGGTACACGTAGACTGAAAACCCGCCGGTCCGACACAAAAGAGTTTCGGATATGGCCTAGTACGGGTCGCTGACGCAATGCCGCTTCGATGACACTTTGGGAATCTCGCGATCGACGTAGCTCGGCTTGCGCGGGTTGCATCATGTTCATTTTTTGCTGCGCGGTCGTGTCATAGAGCAGTACGTTGATCCAGGTCTCGTTGCGCACCGCGAGCGCGCGTCCGGTATCCGTGCGGAAAGCCTTCAAATCGTCGTTAGCCAGCGCCGCGGAGCGCCCCAACATTTCCAATGAATCTATCGAGTCCTGGATTTCGGTTTCGATTGCGTTCATGAGCGCGGTGGCGAGTTCGCGCATGCCGGTTTCCATCACTTCTCGCTCCTTGGCGGCGGCATGGAAAGCGCTCGTCGTGCCGAACAGGCCTGCGGGCAACAGCGTGACCAAAATGAGCATCCGGAGATGTGTGCGGATATTCAACGGTTGACCTTGTTCGGGGGCGGAGATTTCGTGCAGATTCATTTCTAGCATAGGACAGCGGCGTCGAGGCAGAAAGTGAATATTTGATCAAAGGATATTTAGGTGATTCGCTGTGATGCTTATTTTTAAACAAGCCACTACGGTAACGCGATTTGCAGATTTACCGAGGTGTCCGCGGAACACTCGCTGACTTTTGCGCCGCCTCAAAAAGTCTTGACGATAAACATACCGTTCAGTATGGTATGCGACATACTGATCGGTATGGAGCTGATTCGTTGATATGGACCGCTCGCCTTCAAAAGTTCGTCTGCTCGATTGCGCCTTGCACGTATTTCGTGCCAAGGGTTTTGCCGCAACCACGGTGGATGACGTCTGTGCCGCTGCTGGAGTGACGAAGGGCAGTTTTTTCCATCACTTCAAAGGGAAGGAAGAGCTCGCGCTCGAGGCCATTTCATATTGGAACGAGGTGACGGGCCGCCTTTTTGATGAGGCGCCTTATCAACGGATTGAAGATCCCCGCGAACGGCTGCTTGCATACATCGATTTCCGCGCTGCGCTGATCAAGGGCGAAGTCCCAGATTTCACTTGCCTGCTTGGCACACTCGTTCAGGACGTTTTTGAAACAAACCCGGGGCTACGCGAGGCTTGCGATGCAGGCATACGGGCACACGCTATGGATGTCGCGAAAATCATTCAGCAAGCCAAGCTGATGTATGCGCCGGGGGCGACTTGGGATGCCAAGAATGTCGGGCTATACACACAGGCGGCGCTGCAAGGCGCATTTGTGCTGGCTAAAGCGCGTAATTCGATGAAACCCGCCCTTGATTCCGTGGTGCATTTGCGTCGCTATCTCGAAATGTTGCTGCCTAACCCTGTAACTCAGCCGCGTAAAACTGCGGCCAAGCGCAATTACCCGATCAAGGAGCGCCGCAAATGAAAACCAACGATTTTCCTAAAACCGAGCACGAACTTGCGCTAACCCGCCTTATTGACGCGGCACCCGAACAACTGTTTCGCTGCTGGACCCAGCCGGCATTGATGAAGCAATGGTTCGTACCGAAGCCTTGGACTATCGCAGAAGTCGAAACCGATGTACGTCCCGGCGGCAGTAGTTACGTCGTCATGCGCTCGCCTGAAGGGCAGGAGTTTCCCAATCGCGGCGTGTATCTGGAGGTAGTGGAGAATCGTAGGATCGTCTTTACCGACGCCTATACCTCGGCGTGGGTTCCGGCACAGAAGCCTTTTTTCACGGCCATCGTTACCTTCGAACCCGAAGGCGAAAAAACACGCTATACGGCACGCGCGATGCATTGGAACGCTGAAGATCGCGAAACCCACGAGAAGATGGGCTTCCACGAAGGCTGGGGAAAGTGCGCTGACCAATTGGAAGAACTTGCGAAGACACTCTGAATTCGCGCAGAAGGAGGATTGATCATGTCGAAAATTACGCCTTGCTTGTGGTTTGACAACCAGGCCGAAGAGGCCGCGATGTTCTACACGGGTATTTTCAAGAACTCTCGTATCGTTGAAATCGCTCGCTACGGTGAAGTCGGCCAGGAAATCCATGGCGGCAAGCCCGGATCGGTGATGACCGTTGCCTTTGAGCTGGAAGGACAGAGTTTTACAGGGCTGAACGGTGGCCCGGTATTCAAGTTCAACGAAGCAATTTCGCTCCAAGTCGACGTCAGGAGTCAGGATGAGCTGGATTACTACTGGAACAAACTGAACGAAGGCGGAGATCCGAACGCGCAGCAATGCGGTTGGCTGAAGGATAAGTTCGGCGTGTCGTGGCAAATCGTTCCGCGGCAGCTTATCGAAATGATCCTCGACAAAGACAAGGCGAAATCGGAACGCGCCTTTGCCACCATGCTGCAAATGAAAAAACTCGACATCGCCAAACTGGAAACCGCTTATCGCGGTGCGTGACCACACTAGCACCAACCATCAACTCAAGGAGACAGCCATGGACCCCGTCGTTCACTTCGAAATGCCTTATGACGATCGTCAGCGCATGATGAGTTTCTACAATAAGGCCTTCGGTTGGCAAACCCAGGTGCTGGGTGAGGAATATGGCAACTATGTAATGGCCATGACGGCGGAGTCTGATGAATGCGGGCCTAAAAAACCCGGCATGATAAACGGCGGCTTCTACGGCCGTTGCGAGGAAATGCCCGAAGCAAAGCATCCGACCATCGTCATCGCGGTGCAAAATATCGGCGATGCGATGCAAAAAATCCGCGATGCCGGCGGCAAAGTTCTGGGCGATCCGATGCCCATTCCCAATGTCGGCTCTTATGTTTCATTCATCGACACCGAAGGCAATCGTGTGAGCGTGCTCGAGCCTGTGCCGGAGATGAAGAACAAATAATTTTCGGGCGAAGCACAACCCACCCCACCCCGGGCATGCACTATGGATACTTTCAACCTTGATCGTTTTGTGGCCGCGCAAGCCGATTGTTATGCCGAAGCGTTAGAGGAACTGCGCGCGGGAGAGAAGCGCTCGCATTGGATGTGGTTTGTCTTTCCGCAGATTCGGGGTCTGGGCTCCAGTCCGACCGCACAACGATATGCGATCAAGA
>DATEEW010000047.1:0-3052 GCA_035280965.1 Burkholderiales bacterium | reverse complement strand
ATGCTGATTCTGGCGACCACGGCATATGGCATGGTGCTAACGTTTAAGTTGGCGCGGAAAAAGCTAGCAATCCCCGCCTTATCCCCAGCCGCGAAAGTCCGCGCGCGCTACTGAATTGAATACGCTGCCATCCGCAGCGTTAAAAAAACAAAAAGCCCCGATTTGCCGGGGCTTTTTGTTTTGGCGAAACCGAACCTCAGGCTTCAGCCGGCGCTTCTGTATCTGGAGTTTCGGGGCGATCCAACAATTCGACCAAAGCCATGGGCGCACTGTGGCTCCCCATAACTTCGCCTCTCAAGAAAAAGGCCGTTAACCGGCCTTTTTCTGATGCAGCATTGTGGCTCCCACATAACATGGGCTCTTTGAGCCATGTTATGTGCCGACCTAACGCACCTAAGCCGCAGCTTTCTCTTCCGCAGACTCGACCGGCTCGGGCCGATCAAGCAATTCAACAAGGGCCATGGGTGCGTTATCACCCTGACGGAAGCCGAACTTGAGAATGCGCAAATAGCCGCCGTTGCGAGTGGCATAACGGGGGCCGAGCTCGTCGAACAGCTTAATCACCATATCCCGATCGCGCAGCCGATTGAATGCCAAGCGGCGATTGGCGAGCGAAGGTTTCTTACCCAGGGTGATCATTGGTTCGACGACACGACGCAACTCTTTAGCCTTCGGCAGCGTGGTCTTGATGACCTCGTGCTTAAGCAGAGAGTTCGTCATATTCCGCAGCATAGCCAGACGGTGGCTGGTGGTGCGGTTGAGTTTTCTTAGTCCGTGACGGTGGCGCATGATTCTATCCTCGATTGCCGGAGCAGCTTAGTTGTCAACTTAGCGCGCCGCTTCCAGCCCGGCGGGCGGCCAGTTTTCCAGCTTCATACCAAGGGTCAGACCACGCGATGCGAGGACTTCCTTGATTTCGTTAAGCGACTTGCGGCCCAGGTTAGGCGTCTTCAGCAGCTCGGTTTCGCTCCGCTGAATCAGATCGCCGATGTAATAAATGTTTTCTGCCTTTAGACAGTTGGCGGAACGCACCGTCAACTCCAGATCGTCGACCGGACGCAGCAGAATGGGATC
Source organism: Burkholderiales bacterium (assembly GCA_035280965.1). Lineage (GTDB taxonomy): Bacteria > Pseudomonadota > Gammaproteobacteria > Burkholderiales > SG8-39 > DATEEW01. Next base: position 1,978 of record DATEEW010000047.1, on the reverse strand, counting down.
GACCTGCGGCGACTTCTTCTCGATATCGACCGTCACCGGCGTGCCTTCCAGCGCGGCGAAGACGGACAACTGATCGACCAGCACGCGCGCCGCATAGCGGATCGCTTCTTCAGGCTCGATCACGCCGTTCGTTTCGATGTCCATGATCAACTTGTCGAGATCGGTGCGCTGTTCAACGCGCGCGGATTCGACTTGATAGCTGACACGACGCACCGGGCTGAAAGACGCGTCCAAAATGATTTTGCCGATGCCTTTGGATTCTTCCGGCACGACACGCAGGTTACCGGGTTCATAGCCGCGACCGCGTTCGACCTTGATGGTCATCTCGAGCTTGCCGCCAGGCGCCAGATGCGCGATGACATGCTCGGGATTGATGATTTCCACGTCGTGCGTCAACTCGATATCGCCGGCAGTCACCGCGCCTTCGCCTTTTTTGTTCAGGCGCAGCGTGGTTTCGTTGCCGTTGTGCAGCTTGAGAACGACACCTTTGAGGTTCAGCAGAATATCGACGACATCTTCTTGCACGCCCTCTAGCGTCGAGTACTCATGTAGCACGCCGGCGATTTGCACCTCTGTAGGTGCAAAACCTGGCATCGACGAGAGCAGCACGCGACGCAGCGCGTTGCCGAGCGTATGGCCATAGCCACGCTCGAACGGTTCCATCACCACTTTCGCGTGATACGGCGCTACGGCCTGCACGTCGATAATGCGCGGCTTGAGGAAGCTGGTGCTTTGCATGCGGTTTCCTTGTCCTGTTCTAACAATGCGCCGGGATCGTCGCGTTCAGCCACGCACCCGGCATCTCCCTGCAAAAAGGCTCGATTACTTCGAATACAATTCGATGACCAAACCTTCGTTGATCGTCGAAGGCAGTTCCGAACGCTGCGGGAGCGCCTTGAACGTGCCTTTGAGGCCTTTGACGTCGACTTCCACCCATTCGGGGAAGCCACGCGATTCGGCCGCTTCTGCAGCGCCTTTGACGCGCAGTTGACCTTTCGCTTTTTCGGCTACTTCCACCACATCACCAGGCTTGACCTGGTACGACGGAATGTTCACGCGTTTACCATTCACCAAAATGCCATTGTGGCGGACAACTTGACGCGCTTCGGTGCGCGAGGAGCCGAAGCCCATCCGATACGCGACGGAGTCCAGACGCGACTCAAGCAATTGCAGCAGCACTTCGCCGGTCACGCCTTTGGAGCCGGTAGCCGTTGCGTAGGTTTTGCGGAATTGCGCTTCCAACACGCCGTAAATGCGGCGGATTTTTTGTTTCGCACGCAGCTGATTGGCGTAGTCGGATTGACGATTCTGCTTCTGACCGTGCTGACCGGGCGCATAGTTGCGACGTTCGATCGCACACTTGTCGGTGAAACACTTCTCGCCTTTGAGGAAGAGCTTCTCGCCCTCGCGACGGCACTGGCGGCATTTGGGATCTAAATTGCGGGCCACTGTCTGCTCCTCAGATACGACGACGCTTCGGCGCGCGGCAACCGTTATGCGGAACGGGTGTCACATCGCTGATGCTGGTGATTTTCATGCCGAGCGCATTCAAGGCGCGAACGGCGGACTCGCGGCCCGGACCTGGACCTTTAATACGCACTTCGAGGTTCTTCACACCGCATTCCACCGCGACACGGCCGGCTGCTTCGGCAGCGACCTGGGCAGCGAACGGCGTGGATTTACGCGAGCCTTTAAAGCCAGCGCCACCCGAAGTCGCCCACGACAGGGCATTACCCTGACGATCGGTAATCGTGATGATGGTGTTGTTGAACGAAGCGTGAACGTGCGCGATGCCTTCGGCAACGTTCTTCTTCACTTTCTTGCGCACCCGCGCGGAGGCGGTTGGTGCTGGTTTAGCCATTACTTGTTCCTCTGAGAGTGCTGTTCAGGCGCTCACTTGTTCAACCGAGCTTATTTGCCCGGTTGCGCTTTGCCCGCGATGGCCGCCTTACGCGGGCCCTTGCGAGTACGTGCATTG
>DATEEW010000046.1:0-2904 GCA_035280965.1 Burkholderiales bacterium | reverse complement strand
GCACCTGGGCACGGCCTGCATCCGGCTCGGCGAGCACCTGCGCCCGCCGGCGGCCGCCGGACCGAGCTAACACAGGCGCCACGACGCGGGGAGAACGAAATGACCAAAAAGACACTCGAAGACGCCATGGCCCAGAATCACGCCGCGCTCGATGCGATGTTGAAGGGTGACAGCAGCGGCTACGTGGCTCTGCTCTCTGATGGTGACGATGTCACCTGGGGCAACCCGTTCGGCCCGTTTGCGCGAGGCCGCGAGAGCGTTGAGGCCGTTTTGGCCAGCGCAGCGACGCGCATGCGGGGCGGCGGGGCGTCCCAGTTCGATCACATCGCAACATACATGGCCGAAAACCTTGCGTGATGGTCCAACCGGTTTTTCCGTCCTCTACTACGCGGATCATCGCCCCCCGCCGAATGCGACGATTTGGCGGCGCTTTATCCGCCAACATGCTTTGTGCAAAACGCAAGCCGTCGCCACCGATATTGATGACGCCGCCCCGATGCTGCGCTTTAACCCGCTTCGGCGTCGCCTCCAGTACGACGGCGCTTTTGAGCTCTTCGCTATCGGGATAGTCCTGCAATACGTCATCGATCTGTTCGTCCGAAGCTTTATTGGGTAGCTCGACATAGGCTTCGGGCCCGCGGTACCCGTGTCTGCGGTCATATTCGAGCACGCCTTTGCGGAGAGCGTGATAGGCCGCTTCCTGGTCTTTGGACGATAGCGTGGTGTATACGCGATAGCCCCGCGTATACACATCTTCCGGATGTTGTTCGTAAAGCATTTGACGAACGATCTCGGCCACATACTGGCCGTGGGGCGCAAAGTCGTCGACGCCCCGGCGAACTTCAATCGATTCCTTTTGCGCTTGCGCGTACTGGGTGTCGGTAATGAAGCGCAATTCGTGCATGCGTCTTAGTACATATAGTTGACGCTCTTTGGACCGTTTGGGATTGACCGACGGATTGAGGGTCGAAGGCGCTTTGGGAATGCCTGCCAACGTCGCCGCTTCGGCAACAGTCAGTTGTGCCAGGGATTTTCCGTAGTACGTGCGCGCCGCGGCCGCAAAGCCATAGGCACGCTGCCCTAGGTAGATTTGATTGATGTAGAGCTCGAAAATCTGTTCCTTGGAGAGACCGCGCTCGATCTTAAATGCCAACAATGCCTCATTTAGCTTACGGGTCCAGGTTTTCTCAGTCGACAAAAAGAAGTTCCGCGCCACCTGCATGGTGATCGTACTGGCCCCTTGTCGCTTGTCTCCTGTGACAAGGTTGCTATACGCCGCTCTTATGACGCCGACATAATCCACGCCCTGGTGTTCGTAAAAGCGTTCGTCCTCCGCGGCCAAAATGGCTTGTTTCATGAGTTCGGGGACTTCGCCGATACGGACGACGGCGCGACGCTCTTCACCGAATTCGCCGATCTGTACGCCGTCGGCGGTGTAGATGCGTAGCGGAACCTTAGGTCGGTAATCCGCCAAGGAATCAATGGATGGCAGATTGGGATAGGTCAGCAGCAGCATATAGCTGACGAGGAGAACGGCAATAACCGCGAAGCCGGCAAAGATCGCCAGCGGGAATTTAGCCCAGCGTAACCACTTCAATGGAAAAGGTCTCTTTCGGAGGGGAAACGCATTATAGGTCCCGAGGTACGGCTAGATAAACGTGAAAAACTGCAGCGACCGCACCGAAGGTTGTTGCTAGGATCTCAACCAAATTAGATAAAAATCTTCTAACTATTCGTCCACAAAGGGATTTTCCTTGCAGCTCGATATCTTCAAACCTAAGGCGCCGCCGTTGTTCGGAATGGACATCAGCTCCACCGCTGTAAAGATGGTGGAACTGGCCCAAGCCGGCAAAGGTGAGACGCGCATTGAGCGCTATGCCATCGAGCCGCTGCCGCGTGAGGCAGTGGTGGACGGAAATATCGCGAATCTAGAGGCGGTAGCCGAAGCCGTGCGTCGCGCATGGAAAAAACTCGGCACCCGAACAAGACACTGTGCGCTGGCTCTGCCAAGCGCCGCCGTGATCACTAAAAAGGTCATTGTTCCGGGTGGGTTGCGCGAAGACGACTTGGAAATGCAAGTCGAAAGCGAAGCGAATCAATACATTCCTTTCTCGCTGGAAGAGGTGAATCTGGACTTCCAAGTGGTGGGTCCGTCCCCCGCAAATCCCGAGGAAGTGGAAGTTTTGATTGCCGCTTCGCGTAAAGAAAAAGTGGAAGACCGTGTCGCGGCAGCCGAAGCGGCAGGGCTTAAGGCCTCTGTAATGGATGTCGAATCCTTCGCCATGCAGGCCGCGTACGAGCTGGTGCGCCTACAACTACCCAACGAGGGAGTGGATCAGAACGTTGCGGTCGTGGATATCGGCGCTAACGTCATGAATATCACTATCTTGCGCAACGATGAAGCGATCTACAACCGCGAACAAGCGTTCGGCGGGCATCAATTAAGCCAAGAGATCGCTCGGCAATACTCCTTGTCCACCGAGGAAGCAGAGGCAGCCAAATGCTCGGGTGGGTTGCCCGACACCTACGAAGCGGAAGTCTTGCGCCCCTTCTTGGAGAATTGTGCTGTCGAAATCCAACGGGCGATGCAGTTCTTCTTTACATCGACGCCATACAACAGCATCGAACATATTCTGCTGTGCGGCGGGTGTTCAGTTTTGCCGGGCCTAGACGAAGCGGTGAGCGCGCGCACGCGTGTCAACACGCTCATCGCGAACCCCTTTGCCAACATGCAAGTATCCAAAGGGCTGGGCTTGAAAAAGCTGGTGGCTGACGCGCCCGCGCTAATGATCGCTTGCGGCCTGGCGATGCGGAGGTTCGACGAATGATTCGGATCAACCTATTACCGCACCGTGAAGAACGGCGCAAAGCACAGCGTCGCCAACTTGGTGTTTTGGCTGTCGC